>JANXZC010000029.1 GCA_025355725.1 Syntrophus sp. (in: bacteria) | reverse complement strand
CGCGCCTTGCCTGCGGATCTTTTTACGAAGCCGTCGATTGTGGCCTATTTTTCGGTTGTGCTGATTCATAAAATTAACAATAAAGGAGTTTTAAAATGGAAGAAAATAAGATTTTTCAGGAGATGATCGAGATCCTGCGTTTGTATGCGAAGGATAAAACCCACCTGGACCAGTCGACGATGGCGACCCACATCCTCGATGATCTCAAGGTGAATTCGGCCCGCCTTGTGGATGTCATCATCAAATGCGAGGATGTCTTCGGGATTACGATTGAGGACGATGAGGCCGACAAGATCCGCACGATCGGCGACGCCGTGGAGCTGATCAAGAAAAAACTATGACCTCTGCGACGGCTTTTCAGCTCCGCCTTCAGACCGCCCTGGGTTCCCTGACCTCCTGGCTGCTGGCGCCCCTGTATTTTCTGTTCTTGAGAAGCTGGCGGGGCTACCGGATCAGGGATCTGGACAAGATCCGCCGCCGGTGGGCCGGGCTGATGGATGGTCACAGGGGACCATGGCTGATCTGCGGCAATCATCTTACCCTGATCGATTCCCTGATCCTGATCTATGCCCTCATGTCCATGGGAAGGCATGTCACGGAATACAGCCGACTCCCCTGGAATCTTCCGGAACGGGCCAATTTCCAGCGGAATATTCTCCTGGTCGTCCTGTGTTATCTGGCGAAATGCATTCCCGTCAGCCGGGGAGGCGACCGGGAAGAGATGCAGGCGACCCTTGCCAAATGCAACTATCTCCTGGAGGGGCAACAGATCCTCATGGTATTTCCTGAAGGAAGGCGTTCCCGATCGGGGCGCGTCGATACGGAGAATTTCTCTTATGGTGTGGGCCGTTTTCTCCAGGATCATCCGGATTGCCGGGTCCTTTGCGTTTATCTCCGGGGGGACGCCCAGAAATTGTACAGTGACATGCCCAGTCGCGGCGAAACATTCACGATAACCATGGATGCCTTCCTGCCGCGGGTGCCGGATAGGCAGGGATTAAGGGCACAACGGGACCTGGCGGGGCAGATTGTTCACCGCCTGGCCCAAATGGAGGAGGAATACTTTGACCAGCATCGGCAACGATATTGTAGATTTGACCAGTCCGGACAGCATCGGGAAAAGCATGGACCGGCGCTTCATTGCCCGCGTCTTCACTCCGGAAGAACAGGAACGGATTGATCGGTCCGAGTCTCCCGACGCCACCCTCTGGATGCTCTGGGCGGCGAAGGAAGCGGCTTTCAAGGCGGTAAGCAAACTGAAACCGGGGCTGAGCTTTACACACCGGGTGTACGCCGTCACGTCGCCCCGGAACGAAGAATCCCTGAAGGCAGCCGGAAGCCGCCCTACAACCGATTGCCTCCGTCTTCTTTCCGAGGAAAACAGCCTTTGTTCCCGTTCTCACCGTGAACCTGCCCATCGGGATGAGCCCGGAAAGGCGGCGTCCATCCTTCTGAAGCAGACAAACGGCAATGCGGTGTCAATTCAGGAGCGCGGTGTGATTATGACGCCGGCAGGTCCTGTTGATACTTTCTTCACGCTGTCATCTCACCGCGTTCACTGTATCGCCGCTGTGAGAAACGGTAATGGCGGCGCTCCGGCGGCGACTCCGGTCCATGTTCTGGAGGAGAGAAGGGATGGTCCCTTTGATCCTTCCGCAGCCGTGCGCCGGGCGGCGATCCATCATCTTGCATCCGTTCTAAAAGCCTCCCCGTATTATATCGACATTCGCCGCGATAAAACGACCCATGGGTACGGAGCGCCCCGTGTCTTTATCGAAGGAAGCCGGACGGATATCGACATCAGTCTGAGTCACGACGGTAAGTATATCGCCTTCGCCGTTCACTATTAGGGGCCACCCGGAAGGCATCACACGTCGAGGGGCTGTAGGATCCTGATTTTCATCCCCACAACTAAGGTCTTGACCGCTTCCCGATAAATTTTCATATGCGGGGCGACCAGATGTTCCTTCAAGGCCGGGAGATCGGACCAGCGTTCAACAATAGTTACGGCATTTTTGCTGACCCGTTCCTGTACGGGGATGTCCGTAGGCACATCGAGGGCCGGACCGTATTCAAGGCATCCCGCCTCGGCGCGCACCTTGGGAATAAGTTTCTTGAATTCATCCAGATAATCATCACGCCTGCCGTCGGCCAGCTCCAATGTTGCAATCACATAGATCATCTTGCTCCTCCTTGGTTATTAAAATGGAATTCTGTAGTTGACGATTACCCGGTAATCCTGCATGTCCTGGCCGCCCATGGATTTGTCCTGGGTTATAAAAGCCGTTCTCAGGCGAATCCATAATCCGTCCAGAAGCTTTTGAAAACGGTAATCCACGGTAAAATCAAGCTCGTTCTGACTCGGTGAAGCGTGAGGGCCTGTCTTCGGGGTGGAAGAATCGGTAAAGTTGCTAAAGGCGCTCAAGCCGTTTATTCCGAGAGCTGAAAAATCGTAGGAGAGACCGGCAAGCCAGGTGTTTTCCCCAGCCCGGTTGTTGTCCTTCACGATAACCGCAGTGAATCCGGGATAACCCGCCCAAGGGTTGATTATGTCATGATCGTTGGAGGTAGCGGTATAGGCAAAGGTCAAGCCGAATCCCTTCCATTTGACGATTTCCTGCACTCCGACCATGCCGGTATTGAATGAACCTGCCAGGGCGCTCCCTATGTCCTGCTGATTCAAGAATTGTAGGGAGGTCACGAAGGCCAAATTGTCGCTATATTTCCACTCGCCGTCTCCCCGGGCGTAAAGATTATTCATGAGATTATAGCAGTAATATTCCCAGAGTTGCAGCTTGAAATTCTTTGCCGGTTCAAACACCACGCCCGCCATGGTTACGGGCTCATTGGTTCCTGTAAAGCCTGCCGCTTCGGACATGCTCTCAAAGGATGTGTTCGTCCACGGTTTAATTTTGGCAACATGGGAGGCTAGGAGGGTAAAGAGCGGGAGGTCCGTGCTCGTGATGGTATAGGCCTCAAACGTATTGGGTGTCATTCTGCTATCGTGGGGATTGATAAAGGGGGTATCCAATTCCTGGCGAAAAACAGTCAGCTCCGTTTTGGAGACCTTTCCCTTCAGATATGCGTCACCCAGCGCCGTATAGCCATTTTGCTGCGGGCCAAGGATGCCGGCGCCGCCTTTGTCGGAATCGGTGAATATCAATCCCTGGGATGTAAACACCGTCAGACCGACCATCAGATTATGCCACCAGGGGGTCTGGTAGCCCAGCCAACCTCCTACGGCCAGGGATTCCTGGGGGGAAGCGGTGCTATATGTCCTTTTAATATAGTAGGAACGGATATTTAAATCAAATTTTCCTATGTCGAGTTTCTTTCCGGGATCATCCGATGCATATACCCCGGGCGCTGCAAAAGTTATGAGAATGGTTATCGCTATTAGCAGTGAATTGAGAAGATTCTTTGGGAATTCCACTGTATTGCTCTCATGTATAGCGTTTCGCCTACTAATCCTCAACTTGATTACGCCAAGTCTCTTGAGGATTTCCATGCTGATTCTACTGTGACGAGGCGATTGAACCGTTCACTACTGAGCGAGGTGGTAGTAGCGGTTCAAATCGAACAGTCCCGAGTGTACGGGTTCATCCTCATAGAACCGCTTTTGAAACCAGTCATATGTATCCCAGAGCCGGTCCTCCGCTCTGTTGACACCATACTTGGCCAGTCGCTCATAATCTCTCGGACTTTTCTCGAAGTGGGCAAGGAGATCAAAAAAGTCGGGCAGGTCCTCTTCACGGACATCAAAAAAGTAGTTTGGATATGATCCGATGAGGCCGTGAATAAAATCGGCACTGTCCTTTGATGGATCGAGTTCGCCCTTTTCCCCGAACAAATAGGTAACGTTGTTATGCCAACGATTGATCACGATGGAGACGGCAAGATCTGTCCCATTTTTCAGGCGGATCCTCATGTAGGCTACATTTGCATTGGAATCATTGAGCACTGAGAAAAATGGCGTGCCGGGTTTGGAAACGGCGCGAAAAGCCTTGAGATAGTCATCCTTTGTTTCGTATTTATCCGGCCATCTTTGATAGGATACTCCTGCCCGCTCATAGTTCACAGTATCAAAAGTGATATCTGTTGCAGGCAAAACGTGTTTGTTCACAATATGTTCGACGAACTCGCGCTTCGGATCGTCCGTCACAAAAGAAATTTTCGCCGGCAGGGCGGAAGAATAGTAATGAATCTTCTTGAGGTCAATCCCTTTATACCACGACTGCATGACCTCCTGTCGCCTTGGTGGGGGCAGGAAATCCAGGAAGTAGCTTTCCCCTTCAACACGGAGGGCATCCATGTAGAGCCGTAGCGCCAACTGGTGGCCGGCCGTGCCGTAAACGTCAAATCCGGCAACAAGGGCATAATAGATGCGTTCAAGGAGGGGATAGTCCACAACCCACATCGTTTTCGGCAGATTTCCCAAGACCCCCTTATGCACGGATGCGTTGTCAAAATGGCGATAAACCGTAAGCAGCGGCGCATCGGCGGCCCTGTTTCCCTTCCAGACCGATTCATAGCCGAGGCCGGCATAGTTATGTGATGTGTAATAGTCTTGCCGGGCCTCATAAAACGCAACGGCGGCCTTTTTATATTCATCGGTCAGCGCCGTGAAGACACGCATGTCACTGCCGACTTCGATCGGCATGCGCAGTTTGTCGCTGTGCAGCTTTAGAAAGGCCGGATACGCCACGCTCAGATCGTGATCGGGATCGAGGAACATGATCCAGAAATGATCATTGATTACATTGAGGGCAACTTGACCTTTACAGACCGGACCGTGGATGAAGGTCATGATGATGTAATGGGCGTTGTCCAACATGAACTGGTAGCGTGAACGCGGTGGGATCTGTTCAAATGCGATGAAAGGATTGGCGCTTAGTTTCGCATCATACCCTACCGTATGGGGGGGCTGCAACCATTCCGGTTGGATAAACAGATCCTTAAAGCGCTGAAGTTTGGCGGCGTCAAGGTCAAGCACCATGTGGGTCTTGTGGACGATCGTGGAGTGGATCTTTCTGAAACGATAGTAGACCCGCTCAACACCGGGGGCATCATAGGGGCGCACGGTGGCGATCAGATCAATGGGCTCTCCGGGCGCGGTCCTCGAGCGGACAAGTTCATAGTATTCAAGGGTAGGGGTATCAAATTTCAGATGGGCCAGGAAGAGATGCTCATAGAGATAGCGTGCGGTCATGGCGTGCTTGGCGTCGTCCCGGTTAAAAAACGCTTCCCACTCTTTTATTGCCAGGGCATCGCTTGCTTTCGGTGTGGTCAGCATTTCCTGCTCTACGGCATCAGGCCCCTGGGCTCCCTGAACCAGCCAGCCCGCAACGACATCAAATTCTTCCTCCTTGAGGGGAGGAAACCCGAAGGGCATGCCGCGGTTGGGGTGTTTTTCCAGGTATCCCCCGAGCTCTTCCCCGCTTCCGGCACAGGTCAGGTCGTCGGCTTCAGGCTTGTATTCCCCGACGCTTTTCGGGTTTTTCATCTTGTGGGAAAGGAGCTCGATCATGATAGAGTCGTTCGACCCGCCTGACGCTTTGCTGTCGGTAACGTTGAAAAATTCTTTCTGATGCCACTCCTTGGTCGATTGGGCGTCTGTGAAGAGGCGGGTTGGATCCATGGATTTCAGTCGCGTGGCATTGTAAACCGCCTTTTTCGTGGCGCCGCGGTCCGCACCCTCAAAGGAGTCGAGCTTGAGCTGGCAGGGGGAATTGTAACATGAATGGCATACTACACAGCGGCGGTCGAGTACTGGTTTTACCTCTTTCAGGTAATCGATATGTCGCGTCGGAATCTGGAAAACCAAGGGTAACGGCGCCTTTGCAGCACATGCGATAAAGAGCCCGACCACCGCCAAAACAAAGGCTATCTTATGCCTCATGGATGATTCCTCCTTAAATGAGTTCTGTCAGGCCGATCCGATGTGGCCCTGGTGGGTCACCTGGGATCCTTCGCCCAGGGAGCGGGCCAGGGTCATGAAATGATCGGGCAGGGGGATGTCCCGTTCCACGATCAGGATGCCAAGATCTCTGGCTTGGGTGAGCATGGTGGGGTTGTCCAGACCTTCCTGGCTGTCACAGAGAAACTGGACACGCAGGGCGTCCGTCAGGGGGATTCTTAGCTCGGGGAAGTCATCGGCAATCCTCTTCATTCCCTCGTCAATAAGGGGCCGGTTGGTGATCGTAAAGGATAGAAAAGGCTCTTCATGATTTGGTGTACAGAAGATCTCATTGATCACGGCGCCGGTCAGTTGATTGATAAAGGACCGCTCCTGATGGGGATGGCGTTCGGCTAATCCGTTTCTTACGGTTTTGAAGAGGACCATCTTGATGACATGAATTCCTTCCCTCAAGATGGGGATCAGCCTGTTTTCAAACGTCATCGTGCCGTCTTTCTTGTTATCGTCCGTCATCCAAAATGCCGTCATACTTTCCGCTTCCCCATGGAAAAAGGAGGAAACCTTTATCACAATTACCATTATTTGGAGGCTGTTCAAAAATGTCCAGATGCAAGGCCTCCGAAATCCTGAGCCGTGAGGCGTACTTAGCGGTACGTTGAACGGCGAAGCGATGAGGGAAACGCAGCAGATGGATGTTTTTCAAGAGCCTCCTAGACGTTAAAGCGGAAGGATATGATATCGCCGTCCTGAACGACGTATTCCTTTCCCTCTAAGCGCAGCTTCCCGGCGGCCTTGGCGGCGGCCAGGGTTCCTCCGCAGGAGATGAATTCTTCGTAGCCGATTACCTCCGCCTTGATAAACCCCCTTTCAAAATCCTTATGAATGACGGCTGCGGCCCGGGGCGCCTTTGCCCCTTCGGGGATGACCCATGCCTTGACCTCATCCTCTCCCACGGTGAAATAGGTGATCCTTCCTAACAGACGAAAAGCGGCCTGGATGATGCGCACAAAGGCCGGCTCGGTCATGTTGAGGGAATCCAGGAATTCCTGCTGTTCTTCCGGTGAAAGCCCCGCCATTTCCGCTTCCAGTTCACCGCAGATACCGATCACATGATCCGTCAGGCCGGTTTCTTTTTGAAATGCCGCCGCTGATCCGAGACGTTCCTCCGTAACATTGAGGACCACCAGTTCCGGTCGCAGGGACCAGAAAGAAAAGCTCCGCAGGGTGTGGCGTTCTTCGGGGGTCAGGGGAAGGTCTCGCAGGGGCTTGCCCTGTTCAAGCTGGGTCTGGAGGCGGGGCATCAATTCCACCTGGAGAAGCTCCGCAGGTTTCAATACCTTTTGGGGTACTTTCTGGAGGCGCTCCCGGCGGTTTTCCACCACCATGAGGTCGGACAGGATCAGTTCATCCTCAAGGCGGCGCCACCCCTCAACCATTTCCGGCAGGTCGGCGGCGGAAAAACCGTCCACCACATGCAGGAGGCCGTCGGCGCCGGAAAGGGTCTGGCGAACCGTTTCCCATGCCTTTTCTCCTTCGGCGTGGACATCCACGAAGGGCACTTTGGCGGGAGAAACTTTGGCGGGATGAAATATCGCCACCAAGCGGTCAAAGCGGTCATCGGGGACGGACGCCTGGCCGCGGACAAAGGCCTCCCCATAAACGTCCCGGCTCCTGATCCCGGTCATTATTTCAAAAAGAGAGCTCTTCCCGCTTTGGGGAAGGCCGATAATTCCCATTTCCATAGTTAATGCCTTTTTTCTTTTGGATTTGCGCCCTATAGCAGCCTCAACGGGCCATATCAAGAAAAATAATATTCCTCGCCAAATACATCGGGCCTGAGCAAATTATTCCCACCCCGTCAGCTAATTACCACGATTTTGCGATTTATTCATTGAATCGATAAGAAGAATATTGTAGAAATACATGCAGGGGATAGATACGGGCAAGCATGTTAAGTAAATGAAGTAAAGTAAGTGCTTTAGATGTGTACAGTCAAATAAAAAGGAGAATCATTAAATGGGGATGACCATTACCGAGAAGATCCTGGCCGAACATGGGGGCCTCAAAGAGGTCCATCCGGGGATGCTGATCAATGCCCGGGTGGATATTGCCATGGGGCATGACGTAACAGCCCCCATCGCTATCGGGGAATTCAAGAAGGCCGGGGGCCACAAGGTCTTCGACCGCAACAAGATCGTCCTTGTTGCCGATCACTTCACTCCGAATAAGGATATCCAGTCGGCCCAGCAGGTCAGGATCATGAGGGACTTCGCCAAGGAGCATAAAATCAGCCACTATTACGAGGGTGGCGACGCCGGTGTCTGCCATGTCCTCCTTCCCGAGCAGGGCATCGCCCTTCCCGGAGACCTGATCATCGGTGCCGACAGCCATACCTGTACCTATGGAGCCCTGGGTGCCTTTGCCACCGGCGTGGGCAGCTCGGATTTCGCAGCGGCCATGCTGACCGGGGAACTCTGGTTCAAGGTTCCCGAGACCATGAAAATCGTCTTCCACGGCAAGCTCAACAAGTGGGTGTCGGGAAAGGACCTTATCCTCTACGTGATCGGGCAGATCGGCGTGGATGGGGCCAACTACAAGGCGATGGAGTTTACCGGGGAGACGCTCGGAGAGCTGACGATGGCAGACCGCTTCACCATGGCCAATATGGTCGTCGAGGCGGGGGCCAAAAATGGTATTTTCGTCCCCGACGAGACAACGAGGGAGTACGTTCAATCCCGGGCGGAACGGGAGTATATCTTCCACGAATCCGATCCCGATGCGAATTACGCCTCCGTCCTGGAGGTCGATGTCAGCAAGATCGAACCCCAGGTAGCCTTCCCCCCCCTGCCATCGAATGTCCGGGGACTCAGCAAGGTGGGTTCCATCAAGGTTGATCAGGTCATCATCGGCTCATGCACCAACGGCCGGATCGAGGATCTGCGTCTCGCCGCCCAGCTTTTGAAAGGCAAGCAGGTTGCGCCCTATGTACGGCTGATCATCATTCCGACAACGCCCGATGTTTACCGGACCGCCATGTCCGAAGGTCTCTTTGATATTTTCCTTGACGCCAAGGCCATCATCAGTCCCCCTACGTGCGGGCCCTGTCTTGGGGGCCACATGGGAATCCTGGCCGATGGCGAGCGGGCCGTTGCGACGACCAACCGTAATTTTGTGGGGAGGATGGGACATCCGGGCAGCGAGGTCTATCTCGCCAATCCTGCGGTGGCGGCGGCGACCGCCGTCCTGGGGCGGATCGCCGGCCCCGAAGAACTCAAGGGGGTGCACAAGATATGAAATACAAGGGAAAAATCTGGAAATTCGGGGACCATATAAATACGGATCTGATCATTCCGGCCCGGTATATCAACAGCTCCGATCCGGCATTCCTGGCGGCCCACTGCATGGAGGACGCCGACCCGGATTTTGTTAAGAAGATGCATCCCGGGGACATTATTGTGGCGGGGGAGAACTTCGGATGCGGTTCCTCCCGGGAGCACGCCCCGATTGCCCTCAAGGCGGCGGGCATTGCCGCCGTTGTGGCCAGTGGTTTTGCCCGGATCTTTTACCGGAGCGCCTTCAATATGGGTCTGCCCATCTTTGAATCCAAGGCGATCTATGGGCTGATAAGCGAGGGCGACGAGATCGAGGTGGACGGGGATGCCGGAACAATTACAATTTCGGGAAAAGAGACCGGACCGATCAAAATTGAACCGGTTCCCCCGTTCATGCAGGAATTGGTCGCGGCGGGAGGATTGTTGCCCTACCTGGTGAAAAAGAGGGCGGGGGGATGAAAAAAAATTACCAGATCGCTGTGTTTCCCGGTGACGGTATCGGGATCGAGGTTATCCGGGAGGCGCTAAAGGTTCTTTGTGTAATTTCTGAATCTTCAGGGACAAGCTTCGATCTGACCCACGGCCTCATCGGCGGGGCGGCGTATGATACCTTTGGAACGCCTTTCCCCGGCGAGAGCCTGGAGCTGGCCCTAGGCAGTGACGCAGTTTTGCTCGGAGCCGTGGGCGGGCCCAAATGGGAAGGCCTCGATTATAGCGTCCGTCCCGAACGGGCGCTCTTGGGCCTGCGGGAGAAGCTCGGACTTTTCGCAAATCTGCGGCCGGTTCGGGTCTTTGAGGAACTTGTTGCCGCCTCGCCATTGAAGCCGGAAGTTGTCCGGGGGATCGATATCATGATCATCCGGGAACTGACGGGGGATCTCTACTTCGGCAAACCCCGGGGCGTCCGGGTGGAAAAGGGCCAGCGGATCGGCGTCAACACCCTCGTATATACGGAAAAGGAGATCCATCGGATCGCCATAGTAGCCTTTAAGACGGCAATGCAACGTGAAAAGCGCGTCGTCTCCGTGGACAAGGCCAACGTCCTGGAGAGCACCCAGCTCTGGCGGGACGTGGTCACGGAGGTCAGTCGGGACTTTCCCGAGGTGGACCTGAGGCATATGTACGTGGACAACTGCGCCATGCAATTGATCGGGAATCCCGCCCAGTTCGATGTCATTGTCACGACCAACCTGTTTGGAGATATCCTGAGTGACGAAGCAGCCATGATCACCGGTTCCATCGGCATGCTGCCCTCGGCGAGCCTGGGAGCGAAGGGCGGCATGTATGAACCGATCCACGGCTCCGCCCCCGACATTGCGGGACAAGACGTCGCCAACCCCTTGGCGACAATCCTGTCTGTGGCCATGATGCTCCGGTATTCCTGCGCCATGGAAAAAGAAGCCAGCCGCATAGAAGCGGCCGTACAGGAGGTTCTTCGCGCCGGTTTTAGAACGAAAGACATCCACCAGGAAGGGACAACCCTCGTCGGGACGGCAGCGATGGGCGATGAGGTTGTCAAGCGATGTTTATAAGCCCGGCAGGGCGGTCCCTCCCGTATTCGCGCGATTTGCCGTGTTATGTAGATTATTTGAATGACTAGGGAAATGCCGGAAATTATCGCAGAGTAATGAAAGTGGGTGGCCAGTTTGATCCGGCATCAGGAGAAAGTATCGTGCTATTCACATCTGGCAGGGGTATTTGCAGCAATTGCCGGTACCGTCTATTTGATCTATGTGGGGCGAACGTCGGCAGCTCATGTGGTAGTCTCCATTGTGTACGGTTCTTCAGTAATCCTGCTCTTTTTAGCAAGTGCTTCGTATCATGCGTTGAAACAAAATGAGAATGAAATATCTATTTGGAGAAAATTGGACCATTCTGCCATATTTTTCATGATTGCCGGTACTTATACGCCTGTTTGTTATGTATATCTTTCCGGGTATTGGAAATGGTCGATTATCATAATCCAGTGGACATTAGTTATTGCCGGGTTGTTTTTGAAATTCCTCTATCTCAAGGCGCCTCGCTATTTTTCAACGATCATCTACCTGCTCATGGGATGGATTGGGATTGTGGCCGTTAAAGAGTTTTTAACAACCATGCCCCCCAATGCTATATTTTATCTTTTTGCCGGAGGGATATCTTTTACTGTCGGGGCGATATTTTATGCCATCAAAAAACCAGTATTTCGATCAGGGTTGGGCTTTCATGAAATCTTTCACATCTTCGTGCTCCTGGGAGGCGTATTCCATTACCTGTTAGTTTATGTTGCCCTGGCAGGATGAAGGTGGGAAAAGTACGGGCAAGAGTAAGGAGGGGAAAATGGCTAGCGATGGACTTTTAAATCCCATAAAGATCGGACGATACGAACTTCAGAATCGCGTATTTATGGCTCCGATGACACGAAGCCGTGCTGACAACCCTGAAAACGTTGCAACACCGCTCATCTCCGAATACTATTCCCAGCGGGCCTCTGCCGGCCTCATCATCAGCGAAGGCTCCCAAGTCTCAAAACAGGGTGTCGGTTATATAAATACACCGGGCATTCATAGTCAGGCCCAGGTCGAAGGCTGGAAGCAGGTTACCCGGTCCGTGCATGATGGGAAGGGCCACATCTTCTGTCAACTCTGGCACTGCGGCCGCATGTCCCATCCCGATTTCCACGGTGGTCAGCTACCCGTGGCACCTTCCGCGATCAACCCCGGGGACAAATCATTCACTCGATATGGTTTCAAGGATACCGTAACGCCGCATGCTCTTATGGTCAGCGAAATTCATGATATTACAATGGACTTCAAGAGGGCGGCTGAAAATGCGATTGCCTCTGGTTTTGATGGTGTAGAAATCCATTCAGCCAACGGGTATCTTTTTCATCAGTTCTTTACCAACTGTTCAAATACACGTACAGACGAGTACGGCGGCAGTCATGAAAACAGGGCACGCTTTTTCTTTGAAACCCTCGACGCCGTGGGTGGAACCATCGGTTTCGATAGAGTGGGAATTCGTTTGAATCCGTCGGCCCATGGTTTCTTCGGCATTACGATTGATCAGGATACCATTCCCACCTTTGAGTATATTGTGGAGCGATTAAATGACTACGGGAATCTTGCTTACGCCCATCTTGTTGAACCCCTGGCCCCCGTGGATCAAGTGCCCTATGCGGTGACGGAAATTGCAAAACATTTTCGACCGCGTTACCACGGTAACCTGGTGATTAACTGTCGTTTCAATTGCGACAGCGGTAACCGGGTCTTGGGGGAGGGTCTTGCCGATGCGGTCGCTTTCGGCAAACCTTTCATATCGAATCCTGATCTTGTCGAGCGAATCCGTCGTGGGGTTGGCTGGGCAAAGTGGGATGAAAACACTTTTTATACGCCCGGATCAAAAGGCTATACAGACTATCCACGACTTGATGGATAAATGATTGTATGTGAGACTCATTAAGATACCGTGATTTCCCAAAAAAAGCTTGGCCCCGTTTTTGTGTTTCCAGTCATCACCGTTTATCACACCAGAGAGGGTACCAGATGAACGACCATGCCAAGGCAGATGCGGAACTGATCGAACAAATATCCGCCTTACAAAGGAGATTCCAGGAACTGGAGAACTCGGAAGCCAAGCGCAAGCTGGCGGAAGAGGCGCTGCGGGCTTCAGAGGCATTCCTGGAGACCATCATCGAATACAGCCCCATTTCGATGTGGGTTTCGGACGAAAGGGGAACGCTGATCCGGATGAACCAGGCCTGCCGGGACCTGCTCCAAGTCACCGACGAGGACCTGGTAGGGAAGTACAATGTCCTGGCGGACAACATTGTCGAGCAGCAGGGGGCGATGCCCTTGGTGAAACGGGTATTTGAGAAGGGCGAGAGAGTCCGCTTCAACCTCCGCTATGACAGTGCCCAGCTCCAGTCGATTCGGCTTGGAAACATCGCTCAAGTGATCTTGGAGGTGACAATTTCCCCGGTCCTGGATTCACGGGGGCATGTGGTCCATGCGATTATTCAGCACCTGGACATCACCGAGCGCATCCGGACGGAAGAGGCGATACGGGAGAGCGAAGAACGTTACCGGAACCTGTTTGAATATCACAGTGCGGTCAAGCTTCTTATCGATCCGGATACGGGGGACATTATCGATGCGAACGAAGCAGCCGTGAATTATTATGGATGGCCACGGGAACGGCTCAAGGCGATGAAGATTCAGGAGATCAACACACTTCCTCCCGACGATGTAAAACAGGAGATGGAGACGGCCAGAAACGACAAAAAGGTTCTTTTTGAATTTCGTCACCGGCGGGCGGATGGATCGATCCGGGATGTGGAAGTGTTCAGCAGCAGGATAGAGCTTAAAGGGAAATATCTCCTTCACTCAATCATTCATGACATTACGGATCGCAAACAGGCGGAGGCGGAGTTAAGAGAGAGTGAGGAACGGTTCCGGGCTTTAAGTGAAAACGCGCCGGACATTATCTACACCATGAATCTCGATGGGGCCATCACATATGTTAACCCGGCGTGGAAGCGAATTTTGGGGCATGGGCAAGAAGACACACTGGGACATTACTTCACCGCTTTTGCAAAGGAAGAAGACAGGAGAATATACAGAAAGCTGTTTAGAAGCATCCGGGACGACGGAAAATCCGTCAATAATCACATCGGGGTCATGCTGACCAAGGACGGAGCGGAACGGGTGTTCAACATGAACAGCGCCTTCAACCGGGACTTGGAAGGTCGAATCATCGGCGTTGTGGGTACCATGAAGGACATCACGGAACTGAGAGAGATGGAAAAGAAGTTCAACCATGCCCAGAAGATGGAATCGATCGGGACTTTGGCCGGAGGGATTGCCCATGATTTCAACAACCTGCTCATGGGGATTCAGGGCAATGCCTCCCTGATGTTGCTGAATATTGATCCTTCCCATCCCAATTATGGGAGGCTCAAACGGATTGAAGAACAGGTGCAAAGCGGGGCGGATTTAACGAGGCAACTGCTGGGTTTTGCCCAGGGGGGAAGGTATGAGGTGAAGCCCGCCGATATTAACGACATCCTTGAAAAGAGCTCCTCCATGTTCGGCAGAACCAAAAAGGAAATCTCCATGCATCGGAAGTACGGGAAAGACCTCTGGAGGGTGGAGGTGGATCGGGGACAGATGGAGCAGGCGTTCATGAATCTGTATGTGAATGCCTGGCAGGCAATGCCCGGGGGCGGGGAAATCTATCTGGAGACTGAGAACTTTACCATGGATGATGAACAAGCGCCTGCATATGCCGTCAAGCCGGGGCGATACATCAAGATAACCATGACCGATACCGGCACCGGGATGGACGACATTACGAGGGAGCGGATTTTCGATCCTTTCTTTACGACGAAGGGAATGGGTAGAGGGACCGGCCTGGGACTGGCGACAGTCTATGGGATCATCAAGGGCCACGGGGGCACGGTCAATGTAGGCAGCGAGCCCGGCCAGGGGACGAAGTTTGTCATCTATTTGCCTGCTTCGGAAAGGGAAGCGGTAAAGGAAAAGGCAGTGACCGGGACAATCGACGGGGGTACGGAGACAATCCTGCTGGTGGATGATGAAAAGATGGTCCTGGAAGTGAGCAAGGAACTGCTGGAAGCTATGGGGTACATGGTCTATGCGGCCGGGAGCGGCCGGGAGGCGATCGCCGTTTACATAGAAAAAAGAAACGAAATTGACCTGGTCATCCTGGATATGATCATGCCGGGAATGTCGGGAGGAGAGACTTTCGATTGTCTCCGGGAGATCAATCCCGGGATCAAAGTTCTTCTTTCCAGCGGGTATAGCATCACCGGTCAGGCTCAGGAGATTCTGGACCGGGGCTGCAACGGGTTCCTCCAGAAGCCATTTAATCCTGAAAAATTCTCCAGCAGGGTCAGGGAAATGCTGGCCTGAAACAAATCTTACACAGGATATTTTATGACCCCTTTGTTTTTTGAATCCATCCCCGTTACCTTGCCCCGCCCTTCTATTTATAGGCGTCTCGGCTATCGAAAGGAAGCCACCCGGATCGACTCCGGGCAGCGGCAGGAGGTGGAAGGTTATATTGCCGACGCCCTGCCCCTGGTCCAATTGAAGGGAAGCGCCCTGCGCCTCCCGATTGATATTGAAAGGCCGGCGCTGATCAGCCTACCGGAGGGGAACGCCTTTGCCAGCCGGAAGCTGGCCCGGTTCCTCAAGGACGCCCGTGAAATAATCCTTATGGGGGCGACGGCGGGAACGGCTATCATGGAGGCCATCCAGGCCGACATAGGCGGGGGGAATGCGACCCGGGGTGTAGTGCTGGATGCTACAGCCAGTGAGGTCGTGGATGCAGCTCTCGACTGGATCATGGGCTACTTCCGGCAATCCCTCCGGCGGGAGGGGAAAACGCTTTTAAATAGCCGCTTTTCCGCGGGTTACGGTGACTTTGCCCTGGAAAATCAGCGGCTTATACACCGGCTCCTGCAAATGGACCGATTGGATGTAAGGATCACCGAAAGCTGCCTCCTTGTCCCGGAAAAATCCGTAACCGCCGTTACGGGAATAATTACATCTGTATAGGGGAGCGAATCTCCGTGCTTTTTTTACGAACTCGTCAATGCTGACTGAAAACAGCGGGGCGCGGTTTTTTTGTTGTCATTTGGTCCCTGCATGTTATAAGACTTACCGTCCATGCGGACTTGAGGGTTTGTAAATCAACAGTTTCATCAGGAGAGTTACTGTGAATAAAGGTATGATAAAGACATTACTAAAGAAAAGGATCCTCATCCTTGACGGCGCCACGGGAACAGAGCTTCAGAAGCGGGGTATGCCTGCCGGCGTCTGTCCCGAGCGGTGGTGCACGGAGAATCCGGAAGTTATCCAGGCGGTACAGCGGGATTATCGTGAGGCAGGTGCGGACATGGTTTATACCTGCACCTTTGGCGGCAACCGCCTGAAGTTGTCGGAGTACGGCGTCACCGACGTTAAAGAAATCAATCGCAAACTGGCCGTCCTTTCCCGGCAGGCGGTTGGGACCAGGGTGCTCGTAGCGGGGGACATCGGCCCGACCGGCCGGTTTGTCGAGCCCTTCGGCGACCTTCCCTTTGAAGAGGCCGTGACGATTTTCAAGGAACAGGTAGCGGGACTTGTGGCCGGCGGCGTGGATCTCTTTGTCATCGAGACCATGATGGACATCCAGGAAGCAAGGGCGGCCCTCCTGGCGGTAAAGGAAACGGGCGACTATTTCACCATCGTCACGATGACCTACGAACCGGATGGGCGCACCCTGAACGGCACGGACCCGGTTACGGCCCTCATCACCCTCCAGAGTATCGGTGCCGACGCCGTAGGCTGCAACTGCTCGGCGGGACCCGAGGCGATGATGGAATGGATCGGGGCGATGAAACCTTACGCCACCGTTCCCCTGGCGGCCAAGCCCAACGCGGGGATTCCCCGCCTGGTAGGGAAAACCACAACCTTCGATATGGATCCCGTCGCCTTTGGCGCCTTCAGCAACCCTTTTGCCGCGGTCGGCGTAAATCTCCTGGGCGGGTGCTGTGGAACGACGCCGGATCATATTGGCGCGTTGAAACGGGCCCTGGGGGCGACGCCCCCGGTGCCGCCGCGAAGAAAATCGCTGGCTGCCGTGAGTTCTGCCCGGGGACACGTCATCCTCGATCGCGATAAGCCCCTGTTTGTCATTGGCGAACGGATAAATCCCACGGGCAAGAAGGCCCTCCAGCAGGAACTACGGGAAGGCAAGACATCATTGGTCCGGCAAATGGCCAGGGAGCAGGAAGACCAGGGGGCGGATCTTCTTGATGTGAATGTCGGCGTACCGGGCATCGATGAGCCCCTGGCCATGAAATCCCTCCTTCGCGCCCTTGCCGGAACAACGGGTCTTCCCCTGGTGATCGATTCTCCCAAGGTGGATACCATCGCAGCGGCCCTGCGGCTCTACCCGGGACGGGCACTCCTCAATTCCATCTCCGGGGAACGGGAAAGGATGGAGAAGCTCTTGCCCCTGGCGGCGCGGTACGGGGCCATGTTCATTCTCCTCCCCCTCCTCGACGGAGAGATTCCGGAGACGGCTGCGGGGCGCAGCAAGGTTGTCCGGGACGTTTACCGGGCGGCGCGGCGATACCGTTTTACCAAGGAAGACTTTATTGTTGACGGACTGGTAATGACCGTTGCCGCCAATCCCGATGCCCCGGTCGAGACGCTGAAAACCGTCTCCTGGTGTTCCCGGTCCTTCGGCTGCCGGACGGTGCTGGGAGTTTCCAACGTGTCCTTCGGCCTACCGGAGCGGAAATGGTTGAATGCGGCCTTTCTGACCATGGCCCAGGCTGCGGGGCTGACGGTGGCTATTGCCAATCCCGCCAATCTGGAATTGATGGCGATGAAAAAGGCGTCCGACGTCTTCCTGGGAAAAGACCGGGGGGCGGCGATCTATATCGAATCTTTCCGGGACGGGGACAAAACCGAAAAGAAGCCTGCCGGGGGAGCGCCGCTCACCACTTCCGAACAGGTTCATCAGGCGATCCTAGTCGGCAATCGCGATGATATCGTCGGTTTCATAGCGGGGCTCCTGGAAAGCGACGCCGGCATGTCCGCCGCCCGCACTGTTGAGGAATTCATGATCCCGGCCATCCTCAGGGTGGGGGAACTTTATGAACAGAAAACCTATTTCCTCCCCCAGTTGATTGCCAGCGCCGAGGCTATGAAAAAGGGCCTTGACCATCTGGAGCCCCTGTTGCGGGCGGCAAAGTCCGGGGGAGCAAGCAAGGGAGTAATCCTCCTGGCGACAGTTCAGGGCGATATCCATGACATCGGGAAAAACATCGTCGCCCTGATGCTGAGAAACTACGGCTATGACGTCATTGACCTGGGGAAGGATGTGGCGACCAAGACCGTCATCGAACATATGAAAAAATGCAAGCCCGCTGTGGTCGGACTGTCGGCCCTGATGACCACGACGATGATCGCCATGAAGGACGTTATGGAGCTGGCCCGCTCCGAAGGCTTGGCAACGCCCTTTATCCTGGGCGGCGCCGTCGTAACCGACGCCTATGCGACGTCCATGGGGGCGGCCTATGCCCGGGACGGTGTCGAGGCGGTGCGGGTCGTAGAAAAGCTGTTGAAACTCTCATGACGCCTGGCCGTCACATAGGGGAATAAAAAATAGGAGAACCGATGCTGCTATGACGATAGATAAAATGAAAGCCCGCCTCATCGAGATTATTATCGAAAAGTCGTTTCAATACCGTGATAATCCACCCTTTACCCTTGCCTCGGGGAAAACGAGTAACTACTACTTTAACTGCAAGCCAACGACCCTCGATCCCGAAGGGATGAACCTCATCGGGGGAATCCTTTTTCAGATGCTCGCCGATGCTGATGTCATCGCCACCGGCGGCCTGACTCTGGGTGCAGATGCCCTGGCCAATGCCCTGGCCGTGATCTCCTATCAGCAGGGAAAACCCATCAAGGCCTTTATTGTCCGGAAAGATGTAAAAGATCATGGAACAAAGAGTGCCATCGAGGGGGGCGTCCAGAGTGGGGAACGGGTGGTGATCCTCGATGACGTCATCACGACGGGAGGCTCCACGATTACGGCCATAGAAAAAGCAAAAGGGGCGGGGCTGGTCATCGATCGGGTAATCGCCCTCATCGATCGGGAAGAAGGGGGAAGGGAGAACATCCTGGCCCATATCCCCAGGGTGGATGCCGTGGTGACACGATCAGAAATCATGGCCGTCTATAAAAAAGACCTTGCGTGACCGTTCGGTCTGAGGTAAAGGCAGCGCCAAAATCTGGATGTGAATGCAAGGAAAATGTTCAATAAACGTTTTTTCTCCGTAATCTTGATAGTAGTTGTTTTATTAATCTCAGCGGGAGATATCTTTTCCATTTCGGAAGAATCCGTTGTGGTGGCTAAATACAGGTCACCACAGTTGATCAATGGCGTCCCGGAAGGCTGGACCCTGATGAAGCACAGCGGCACCCCGAATATTCATCTGGTAAGGGAGGGAGAGGCCTATTATGTCAGGATGAAAAGCGATCCCCGCTCGGGATTCGGCATCGAAAGGACCGTGCGGGTTGATCTCAAGGAATATCCTTATCTTAACTGGACATGGCGGGCGACAAAACTTCCCCAGGGAGGGGACGTCCGCAAATCCGCAACGGACGATCAGGCCTTGCAGATCTATGTGGTTTTTCCTTCCACGATTTTCCCTGAAAAACTCAATACCCCGATCCTGACTTATATCTGGGACAATGAGGCCCCGAAGGGCCTGACGACTCGGAGCCCGAAGCCCTTCCTGAAGAGGATACGTTACCTCGTCCTCCGCAACAAAACCGACCAGCTGGGGAACTGGTACACCGAGAAAAGAAATGTTTACGAAGACTACAAGCGGATTTTCCGGGACATCCATGGAGGAGAACCCATGGGGGCGACCCATGGTGTCCGTTTTTACATCAATTCCCAGAATACCAGAAGCAATGCCGAAGGCTATATAGGGGAGATGTCCTTCAGCAAGCAGTAAAAACTGATGAAGAAAATAATCATCATTCTTAGCGCCGTTCTTGTCATCATCATGGTGATGGGCGGCCTGTTCGTCGTTTATTTCTATAAACAAATCCAAGATCTTGAGGCATTCAGGCCGACCATCGTGGAATACGCGAAAAAGGCCCTGGATCGGGATATTCAATATGCATCCGGCCACGTTTCCTTTGGTTTTATGCCAGCCCTGACCTTTGAGAAGGTTGCGATCATGGAGAAGAATGGTCACGATCCTTTTGCCTCAGCGGCGCGGCTGACCGTCAGCGTTGCCCTCCTGCCCTATCTGCTGGAACGGAAAATCATCCTGACGGACATTCATCTGCATCAGCCTTATCTTGTCATTGTCCGGGACAAACAGGGAAGGTGGAATATTGACGATCTGATGGAAACGAAAAAAGGGCCGCCCGTGGAATTAGGCGGTCTGACTGTTCAGGAAGGCAACGTAACATTCCGTGATCTGTGGATAAACCCGGAAGGGATTCAAACCGATTTCAAGGATGTCCACCTGAAAATCGATCACCTGCAACGGGAAAAGAAGGCCAGTTTTCAACTTGCAGCGGTCCTATCGGAAAAAGTCAGGAAGGTCAGGCTGGGGATGGAAGGATCTTTTTATATTCCCCGGCATCCGGAACCACTCATTAATGGCCGGATCGACTCCCGGCTCCGTATTCAGGAACTAGATCTCGCCACTTGCTGGCCCTATTACGGCGGTAAAGTTCCTTTTCAGCAGTTAGCCGGTCTGCTGAATGCCGATATTGCCGTCAAAGGTCAAAAACAGGAGTTTACCTCTTCCGGGTCCATAGAACTTAAAAATGTAAAGTTTCATTATCCCCGGGTGTTTCCAGGTCCCCTGGCGCCAACCTCACTGTGCCTGGTCTATGACCTGAGACGCACCGCTGAGGAAATATTCCTGAACAAGGCCGAACTTGCCATCGATGATGTCAGGATTAAAGGGCAGGGGACGATCCGGGAATTGGAGAAAGAAGATCCCTTCATAGATATAAAGGCCACGCTGGGACCGTTTGATCTGGAAAAATACGGACAATATATCCCCTATGGCATTATCCCTCCGGAAACGTCGGTGTTTATCAAAGAACATATCCGGGCCGGTCTTTTCCATGTTCAGGAGAGTTCTTTGAAAGGCCGGTTGAGTCAACTGCGGAACTGGGGAGCGGCAGGTCACGACAATCTCCTCGTTGTGAAGACTTCCGTGGCAAAGGGTGTCGTAGGTTTTGGCAACTCGACGCCAGGTTTTAACGGCATCACGGGAGAACTGGTGTTCATGGAACGGGATATTCATTTCAATCAGATGACGGGATATTTCGGGACCTCACCCGTTACCCTGACCGGGAAAATTGCCGGATATCCCCTCTCTGAACCTGCCGGATATCCCTTCAACGCTACGGTTCAACCAACAAACCGCGAACTGGCCTGGCTGATCGGTGAAGATCTGATGAAAAACCTGTCTTTTAGCGGTAATACAACCTTGAAGTTGAATGGCTTGGGACCATTGGCCAATTATCGCCTGAACGGGGAATGGAACCTGACGCCGGCCCGTTACCAGTATGGCGACGTCATGGTCAAACCGGTTGGGCAGAAAAACCAACTGGATTTTGTGGCGGCAATCAGGGACGGGAAGCTGCAAATGGACCCGTTAAATTATTCTTTGGGGACCCTCGTTCTGTCGGGGACCTTGACGTCCCCCCTTAAGGATGAAAAACAGCCGTATTCCATGTCTTTTCGCACGAACACGGTCAATCTGTCGGATCTCCGGAGCTGCTTTCCCGAACTCAAGCGGCGCCAGGCGGAGGGTTTGGCTCAGGCCGTAATCACCGGCGAGGGAGGGGGAAAAGCAGGGACGCCCGACCGTTGGCGCGGCGATATTTCCTTGCAGGGGACCTCTTTCCATCTGTCGCAAAATGTTAAAATAATTAAGGACGTAAATGGTTCAATACACCTGGAAGGTGAAAAGGCAACCTCTTCCCGTCTATCCGGACGTTATGGCGAGACGCCCTTTACTGTGGGTGGCGAGGTTACGGATTTCAAAGCCCCGGCCTTCTCCCTGACCTTCTCCCTTCCTTTTTTCCATCCCGAGGATTTCGGTTATCGAAGCCTGCCGACAGGGTATCAGATACGGGATATCAGCGGTGATGTTTCCTTCCGGAACGATCTCTGGCAGGTCCGCTCGCTTTCCGCCCGGCTCAACGAGGCGTTTGTGACGGCCAGGGGATCTGTTCAGGATGGCCGGGAAAGAGTTATCAACGGCGACGTTTCCTTCTCCTACCTCAAGGGGGAGGAGTTGGCGGCGGTGATGAAATTGGAGAAAGCAGGGGATAATACAACAAGCGGTCCCTCAATATCAGTGCAGGCCAAGGTCCGGGCGACGGCGGGCAAGGTCGGGGAGCTGTCGTTTTCAGAT
>JANXZC010000147.1 GCA_025355725.1 Syntrophus sp. (in: bacteria) | reverse complement strand
ATCCGGGAAGGGGGTGTTTTTTCAGAAAATCCTTTATGAGAACGACAATAGCTTCCCCCTCGTCTTCGAGTATATAATGCCCGCCCTGGGGAAAGGTGTGCACTTCCGCCCCGGGAAAACGCTTTTGCCATTCCGCGAGGATAATCTTGTCGAAGACAAAATC
Organism: Syntrophus sp. (in: bacteria); assembly: GCA_025355725.1. GTDB lineage: Bacteria > Desulfobacterota > Syntrophia > Syntrophales > UBA8958 > UBA8958. The sequence goes on along the minus strand of JANXZC010000147.1, from coordinate 2,611 downwards.
CTTCATCCCCCAGCAGATCATCATGGGGACATGGCCCAGGAGGTGCAGGTGCTCGTCCGTCCACTTTACGAGGGCATAACTCTTGTCTCCCGGATAAACGGGGATGTCCTGGACAAAGCGCAAGGTGGCGATCCGGTTTTCCCAGGAGTCATAGGGGGCCGTCAGGGCATCCCTCACCTCCCCGGACATCGTCTTGGCAACGCCTAGAAAAGTGGCAAAATAGGAAAAGGCGTTGAAACCACGCACCAGCAGTGCCGGAATGGCCGGAAAATGGCGGATGAACGACAATTGCCAGGGCAGCGTCTTGTCCTCGGGAATAAGAAAGGCCCCGGTGTTGAGAATGACGATCCGGGCGATCCGTTCCGGCCTCCGGGCGGCGCAGGCCATGCCGATCATCCCTCCCCAGTCATGAACGATCAGGGTGACGTTACTGTTCAACCCTAAATGATCCAGAAGGGCTTCAAGGTTATCGACGTGGCTCTCCAGGGTGTAGTCAAATGCCTCGTCCGTCGGCCGCGAGGATAGTCCGCAACCCACATGGTCCGGAACAATCACACGACAAGATGGACTCAGAGCCTTCACGATCTCGCGGTAATAAAATGACCAGGTGGGATTGCCGTGGACGGCCACCACGGGCGCCCCCTGCCCTTCATCCAGGTAGTGATAAAAATAATCGGGAGCCTTCAGCCAATGGCTTGCGAAAGGATATAAACGGCGGTGCGGGGCGATATCAAAGGGGGGAGCGATTTTGTCCGCAACGGCATCGGCAGGTTGAACTCTTGTTTGCCCGGTACGATTAATCATTGTTATTGAGGATTTCTGTAGAGGGCAAGAGACACCGTTATCCCTGCGCCAACGGTCAGGAACAGACAATTTTTCGCTGCAGCGAAGCGGCCCGAACTCATGGACCGCTCCAGGGCAAACCCGATGCCCGCCGTGTGCACATTCTCCAGTTTGTCGGTCACATCAACAAGCTTCTCCTCCATACCCTTTTTCTTCTTGAGCTCACCAAGAAACCCGGTCGGACTCTGGGATGGAATAATAAGATCGATGTCCTTCATTTTGAGAGAAGTCTCTTTTAAAAAGGCATCCAGGTTTTCCAGGGCAAATTGGGCGCAGGCCCCAGCATATCTTTCCGCCTGGCTCATCACCAGGAAGTTCCCCATCTTCTGCTTATGCTGCCTCCATTCGAGCTTGCTCTTCATATCATCGATAAAGCGGGCCTCCGTTCCGGTCTTGTAATGGAGGAATCCCCTACCATCCTCGCCGCGGGAAAGCAGCACGGCGGCAGCGGCAGGGGTGAAGCCGTAACCCAGGCTTTCCCCTGGAACCGGGTCGGTATCGGCAGTAACTACCATACCGTAATCAATCGTCCCTGACTGGAGAAATCCGTCCACGACCATCATGCCCGTAAGCATCCCGCAGCCCCCGTTCGTCAAGTCAAAGGAGAAGGTGCTGCGATCGCCGGTAACGACCTCATTGGCGCCGATAGCCCGTTGAATGAATGTGGCGATGGCGGGCTCCGCGACATGACGATCACGGTAAATACCAGAATTAATTATGATTCCCAGTAAATTCGGGTCTAATTGGGCGCTTCTCAGGCAGTCTTTAGCTGCCTTTATTTCCATGTCGATGGAGCCCCGTCGGAAGAATCCCGGGGTGCTTAAACCGACTGCATCAATTTTAGTTCCCATAACGATCCACCAAATCATCCATAGTAAAAATTACGAAGCCGACAGTTAAACCCGAAGCCAAGGCCATAAGCAACATCTTCTCTCCGGACTTGAAACGCTTTTCATTGAGATGACGGTACAGGGCCAGAAAATGGGATGTTGACGCGGTATTTCCATATTCCTGCAAGTTCACGATCATGTTCTTCACCCGCGTGCCAAAATAATGGCCTAGCCGCTTGTCTCCCGAATAGATGGCCCGCATGGAGGTCTGATGAGGGACGAGGTGGTCGATATCCCCACACTCTATTCCGAATTCTTTCAGTGCCCTTCCCATAATGGGGGGCGTATCCGCGATGGCTACCTGGTGAATTTTCCTGGCCTGGGTGGTCATTTGCGCCCCTGGCGCATCACGACAGGGCCCTCCGATGCAGAGATCGCTGTACTTGGCTAGGGTGACAAAATTTGATATTTCTAATTTCGCCTTACCCTCCTCGGATCTTTCCAGAATCACTGCGGCGCCGCAATCGCCGACAGTAAGAGATGCCAATTGGCCGCTGAGAATCGTTTTAACACGGGGAACGGCGTTACGACTTGCAGAGGTGAGGTTTTCACCGGAGATGACCATGCCGCACTTGATGACCCCCCGGCTGATAAAATCATTCATGATTAAAACCCCCGTCAGCATCCCGGCGCAGGCATTGGCGATATCGAAATTCAAGGCCCGAGGCGCCCCGATGGCCTCCTTGACATACAGAGAAAAAGGCGGTTCCCACACGTAAGTCATGCCGTCCTTGTATTTGGTTATGGAGCAGCAGATGATCATCTCCAGGTCTTCGGCCTGATAACTTGAGTGCTTCAGACAGTCCAGGGCGGCGTTGAGAGAAAGATCATAGGAACCTTCCGCCTCCGAGCACACCCGGCGCTCCTTGATGCCGGTC
>JANXZC010000011.1 GCA_025355725.1 Syntrophus sp. (in: bacteria) | reverse complement strand
AACCATGCTTGCCGGACGGACAGTATTAAGCTGAGTCCATGCAGTACCATCCCATTTACCGAGGCCATATCCCGCAAAGTCCGCATACAATGTCGTACCGGAGACCACCATGCTTGCCGGCGCGGTTGTATTGAGCTGACTCCAGGCACTGCCATCCCACTTACCGAGGCCATATCCCCCCGGAAAGGTCGCATACAGTATCGAACCTGAGGCCACCATGTTTGCCGGATCGGTTGGTGTAATCTGCGTCCATGTACCCATATCCCATTGCGAGATGCCAGCTCCCGCGTTAGCCACATACAGCAACTGATCCACATTAAGCACCAGCGGACGCATCATGTCGTTTTCTTCATGGCCCAATATGTGGCAATGCCACACATACTCATTGCCGTAGTTGGTCATTACATTAGTGACGGTAATTGGACCTCCCGTGACGGGATCAAAACTCTGGAACGTGGAGCCCTCAGGCATAGCCGGGTTCAGAAGGCGAGTGCTGTTGGGAACCGGGAAGGGGATCGTTGGCGCCTTTACCCGCATAGCCACAATGATATCTTCCAGCGGGTTCATCCGGACGGACTCCTTCCAGCCCAGTTCGTTGGCATCGGGCGGTCTGATGGCCCCGTCCCAGCCGACGCGGTTGACGACCTGCACGTTAACCAGGTGGAAATGGACGACATGGGTGTCCACACCGTTGTGCGTGATCTTCCAGAGTGGCGTTTCGCCGACCTTGAGTGTCTCAGTGGTCGGATCAATGTAACCCAGGGGAACCGTCGTCTGATTCCCGGCATTGGTAAACGGCAGTTCAACACCCAGGGTGGCGTTCATCCGGCCTTGAGGATCAAAGAGCTCCTGGATGGTCTTATTCTGCATCGCCTTGGTTATCTGTGTGGTTGACCCGTATGGGGTGAATTTCAAGGAGAGATCCTGGATCTTCGCATAAGTATCGGCGGTAGAACCACCCGTATAGCCGAGCGCATTATATGCCGCTTCCGGTACGACAGGCGCATCTTGCCCGGCTTTGAAGATCGCAGGCAAACCAGTTGGCGGAGCTTGCAATGCAGATAGAAGGGTTGCGTCGTAGTCATCAACGGGCGCGGTACCACCGCCTCCCACTGCTACCCGGAATTGCATGATGGTCCGGGTATTGGGGCCATAGCCGGCGATGGTTGAGGGTGCGCCGCCCTGGTTATTTGTGGCGCTCGTGGCCGAATAATCCAGGTTGCCCGTGTAAAAGTCGTTACGGGGGTCGCCTGCCGGAACGGGTGCGGGCGAGTCGCTATAGAGAATGACGGTCTTGCCGCCAAAGTTGGTGAAATCAACGATAACATCCGCCCGCTCCGCCGGCGCCATCATGAGCGTCTTTTCCAGGACATTCAGCACCACGATGTTCCGCTTGTTTTGCTCAAAGCCGACGGGTATGTTTTTGAGAAGCGCCGGTTGCGGCAGAAGGCCGCCCTCGGTACCGATCTGGATCATAGCGGGGCCTCGATAGGCAGGATCGGGCACACCCGAAGGTCTGCTGTCCAGTATGTCGGGGATCATGCCCGGCGTTCCCGCCGTCCAAGTTGCCGGAAAGCAGTTTAGCGGGCTATTTGGAACGGTTGGCGACGTGCAAACCGTAGTCGGAACCGCAGGAACCATTTTAACTTCCGTGCCGAAAATAGTAGGTCCAGGTGTATAAGGGGAAGGGACGTCGGCGCCAGCCGCATCGATAGCATGGCCGGTCGGGTCGGCTACATATAACTGCAGGTTGAACATCCGGTCATTGGAGGCATTAAGTATCCGCAACCGATACTTGGTGGGCGCCACATTGAGATAGGGGTAGGCCGTGCCGTTGACTACGGGCGTGTCCATGAAAGACTCGGGCACATGAGACACGAGCGGCGGGTAGCCAGGCGCTACGGCCGGGAAAATGGGCCAGAACCAGGGGCCATAGTCCCACCGGCCCAGAGGGTTTGCCCCGCTGAGATCAGTTGGGTCCTGATTCGGCATATAGATATGAGGAAACCAGAGGTTGCCCTCCCCACCCCAGTTGGCGTTATCCTGCCAGAGAGGGTCGGTATTGAGAACACTGGTCTTGGCTAGAGCCAGGTTGGCGGATACGAAGGTCTTGTCCTGGATAACCAGGGGAATAAGGTGATCTAAATCAGTGTCGGCTGGAACGATGTCACCGGTCGTGGGACTAGTCACGATCGTTCCGGGCACTCCGGCTGCTTTCAGCGCGGTTTCTTCCGTCGGGTCAACCACCAGGTAACCGGCGGCTTCGCCGGCATAGACAGTGAGACGGGTTATGCCAAGAGCGTGATCGTGGTAAAACATCAGCCGGCCACTCTGCTGGTTGGTCCAGTAAAAGGTTGCCGTTCCGTTCGGATCCGTCGTCGCATTAGCCGCTCCGCAAGTCAGTTTACCGGCACAACCCGTAATTACGTTATTGTTGGTTGAATCGTACCACATATCGGGGACATTCCTCTGGCTTACTCCCTTGAGAAAGGGGGTATGCGTCACTTCCGTGGCGGGGGTAATCCACTGGTGGGGCGTCCCGTCGCTGATCCACGGAGGGAAGCCGCCATGGAGATGAATGGCGGCGCGGTTCTCGGTGTAACTGGCACAAGCCTGGGTATCCGGGTTACAGTTAGTTCCATTGCCAAACTTGGGTCCTTTCCCCGCACCCATAATCGTAGTATCCAACGGTATGAAGAGTTTTGCCCCTTGAGATAACCTGTTGGTAAACTTGATGCGCACCGGCCGGTCCTTTGTGGCCAGGATCAGGGGTCCCAAATAATGAGGTGTAGTCGAGGGGACGCCATTGACTTCCTGCACATAACCCCACAGTTTGGTGCCGCCGGTCTGCGCAGCCGGCCAAGGCCCCCCCGCAACCGCGGGCAGGTTCGTATGCAACTGTTCGCGATATCCGACCAGAGCGATTTCATAATAATCGGATCCCGAGAAGGTTGTCTTATCCGCAGTCGCAATGGGCATATACTGCCCGAGGGGGGTGCTTGCGCCGAGGGCCGTATTGGGAGTCCTCACTCCCGACCCCAGACCCGCCAGTGAGTCGACAAATTTTTTAATATAAGTCGGGCTGTAAGCATAATTAGGTTTAGCGTAATCCACGCCCGGAGTGAGTGTCGGCGCCGCCCGGCCCTGTTCGATTCCCCAGGGAAGCGCGGCGATGATCACCAACAAACTTATCAGCACACACCATTTGAACTTACTCATACCAAACCTCCTTTTGTGTCGTGTTCGGTTCCTAAAAGTGTTTGGCTGCATCTTCTCTTATTAATGATTTCATTACAATCAGGAGAAACATGATCATAGCTGCAAAAATATCTTAAATTGAAATAAGGAAAGGGATTAGAAAATTGGGGTCAGGTCTTGCATTGCAACATTTTTCGGTGGGCGAAAATTAATAGGGGCGCTATCCGAAAGGTTGGGGTCAGGTCTTGCCTTAGCGTTTTGCATGGGGTGGCTATTTTTTCTTCTTCTTTATCGTGTGCTTGAATTTCAAAACTGCAAAATTCAGCTCAATGGATGTCTCTGTATCGCTAGTTTGCAAGTCGTCATCAAAGATTCCGGCGATCAATTCTCCACTTCTCTGCATCAGCGCCTTCTGATCAGATTTATCTTTAACATTCGATAACTCCTGAATGCTTCTTGATAGCTGTCTGATTTTTGCGAAAGTCTCGATGATTGCAAACGTCGCTTCTGTAGCCTGTTTGCTTTTCAAGATCGTAGCAATCATATACAAACCCTTTTCCGTGAAGGCCTTCGGTAAGGATCTTGTCTTTGCAAATTTTGTGGTCGAAAATTTCGACCGCAAATCCGCAAACTCTCCTTCGCTGATCTCAAATATGTAATCATGGGGAAACTTGTCAGGATTATTCTTTACGGCCTCATTGATGCGTTTTGTCTCAACGCCGTACATTTCAGCGACATCGCTATCGAGCAGGACACTCTCGCCTCGCAGTATAACAATCAGGTCCTTTAAACTCTCAATTTTTACCATTGCGCTCATGAAAAGATTGGGGTCAGGTCTTGCATTGCAACATTTTTCAGTGGGCGAAAATTAATAGGGGCGCTGTCCGTAATTAAACCCCAGGAGCCATCCAATGATATCCACTCAGGGCGGTTCCAGTCGTTCCAGTCCGCCAGAGCCTGAAGGATTTCGTGATCTGGCATGCTTAAAGCAGCTTTCATAGTGACTGATAATTGCATCATTTCGGTTGACGTGTCAATTGGTTCTGGGGGTCAGGTCTTGCATTAGCGTTTTGCAAAGCTCTCATCTTCAGTAATCCCCCTTGCATGAATGGAAATCCGAGTTCCGCAAAGCTCTCCTATAGCTCCGCCCCCTCGGTTACAGAAGCATCCGAGAAGTGGCAGGGACGGGCATGCTTATTAAAGTTGTTTAACATTACGAGAGCGTGGCAAGTAAATACGGCAAATATGGAAATAGTGCAATACCTTTTTGCTCAATAGTCTGTTATTATTCTTGATCCTTTTCCCGATCCATGATTAAGAAATTTATCCTGTTTGGACAAGCTTTCTCCCTATGGAAAATAAACCGGGAAGGTGAAACAATTCTACCTATGGGTTTATTTCGGGCTTCAGTGAAACCGTGAAATATTTTTGGGCTGCATCAACAAAATTCCAATAGCTGAAAGGCATAATCGCAACATGACCCATGCTGCCGGCATCTTCAACATGGAAGATCTTCCCAAGGTTCCTCTCGTCCTGGACGGATTATCTTCCAGATTCATCCGTGAAAACCGGATAATCCCCCTGGAGCTGAGAAATAATGTTCTCAAAATAATCATGGCGGACCCGACCGGCCGGGAAGTCATCGACGCCCTCGGGGTTGCCCTGAGCGCCGATATTCAGGTTTATTCAGGCGATGGAAAATTGATCGACGATTACATTGCCCGTTACTATGGACAGGAAACCCAGGAAATCAACAAACTCATAGAAAACATCGACGATAAAGGATTCGAGTACACAGCCGAAGAGGGCGAGGATATCGGCCATCTCAAGGATCTGGCATCGGAAGCGCCCATCATCAAACTGGTCAACTTGATCATTGCCCGGGCGATAGAGAGCAGAGCAAGCGACATCCATGTCGAACCTTTTGATGACGAACTGATTGTTCGCTACCGTATTGACGGCGTGCTCCATAACGTCGAGACGGCGCCTAAAAAACTTCAGGCGGCTATCATCTCCAGGATAAAGATCATGGCGAAACTCAATATCGCCGAGAGGAGACTCCCCCAGGACGGCCGGATCAGAATCAAGATCAGCGATAAGGAAATCGATCTCCGCGTTTCAACAATTCCTGTCCTTTACGGTGAGAGTGTCGTCATGAGAATCCTCGATAAAGAAAGTATCGTGATTGACCTTGGCCTGCTGGGCTTCCCCACTGATATCCTCCTGCAGTTTCAAAATCTGATCCAAAAACCCCACGGCATCATCCTTGTCACCGGACCAACGGGAAGCGGGAAGACCACAACGCTTTACGGCGCCCTGGACAAGATCAATTCCCCGGACAAAAAAATCATCACGGTGGAGGACCCGGTAGAATATCAACTTAAGGGAATCAATCAAATACAGGTCAAGCCCCAGATCGGCCTCAATTTTGCCAATACCCTGCGCCATATAATGAGGCAAGACCCCGATGTCATCATGATCGGGGAAATCCGGGACCTGGAAACCGCAGAGATGGCCGTCCAGTCTGCCCTTACTGGCCATATGGTCCTTTCGACGCTTCATACCAACGACGCCCCCAGCACCATCACGAGACTTCTGGATCTCGGGGTCGAGAGCTTTCTCCTCTCCTCCACAATCAGGGGAATTCTGGCGCAGCGCCTCGTAAGGGTCATCTGCCCATACTGCAAGGATAAGGATACATCGGCGATTGTCCTGAAAGATCCTGCCTCATCCATGGAAGAGGTGGAAGAAGGGGACGGATCTAAATCTGCACCCTCTGTTTACCAAGCGGATCTTTACCGGGGAAAGGGATGTGAAAAGTGTGCTTTCACGGGCTACCGGGGCAGATCAGGCATCTTCGAATTCATTGCCGTCAATGATGAGCTTCGCAGGCTGATACTCAGGAATGCCGATGCCAATGAACTCCGGCAAATGGCGAGAAAGAACGGGATGAGAACCATCCTTGAGGACGGAACCGCAAAAGTCAGGGCGGGGATTACCACCATGAGCGAGGTATTCCGGGTTACTCAGGAGGACTAAATGCCCATTTTTACTTACCGCTCGACTACCATGGAAGGGATCATTGCCGAGGGGGTCATCGAAGCCGCCGATGAAAAGGCTGCCATTGAAAGACTTAAATATTCAGGCGTCATCCCCCTGGAAGTAAAAGCACCCGCGGTAAAGGGTCTCGGGGCAAAAATCAGGTTTAGAACCCCAAAAGTCGATCTGGTGTCGTTCACGAATGAGCTATCATCCCTATTGGCAGCGGGACTCCCTCTCGATCGGGGGCTTCAGATCCTCTCCGAGATATCCGACCACAAAGGCATGAAGGAGATTGTTCAGTCGCTGCTCAAATCCATCCGGGGAGGGATGTCATTTTCCGAGGCTCTCCAGAAGCACCCGGATATATTCCCGCGGCTCTATGTCAACATGGTTCGGGCCGGCGAGGCGGGCGGCATTATGGATATCATCCTGGACAGGCTCAATGAATTCCTCGAATCATCAAAGGAACTGAAGGATCATGTTGTATCCGCCATGATTTATCCGATGATCCTGCTGGTAACGGGAGGAATATCTATCATTCTCCTTCTTACCTTTGTCCTCCCAAGGTTTTCCGTCATTTTTGCCGAGCTTGGCAGCTCCCTTCCTGTTTCAACGCAGATTCTCATTGCTGTGAGCGGAGCGCTTAAATCGTATGGATGGATCATGCTCATCATCATGATCCCGGCATGGCTTGCCTTCAGCAAATATATCGCCTCCGATCAGGGCAGGTATCAGTGGGACAGTTTGAAACTCAAGCTCATGGATGATGTTATCAAAAAACTGGAGACGGCCAGGTTCTGCCGGACCCTGGGAACACTTCTGGCCAGTGGCGTGCCTTTGCTGCAGGCACTGAACAACTCCCGGGAGGTCATCAGCAACCGGGTAATCTCCCTGGCTGTCGAGACCGTATCAAAGGGCGCCAAAGAGGGCAGAGGAATATCCGAGCCTCTTTCCCGTACCGGCCATTTCCCGCCGCTGGCCCTCTCCATGATCAAGGTCGGCGAGGAAACGGGAACCCTCGATCAAATGTTGATCCGGGTTGCCGTCATCTATGAAAAAAGCCTGAAGCAGGCCGTCAAGAGATTCATGTCCCTCCTGGAACCGGTTATGATTCTTGTCATGGGGTTGATCATCGGATTTATCGTTATTTCCATGCTGCTCGCAGTCTTCAGCATCTCCGATATCCCCCTGTGATAAAAAGAGAAGGCGCGATTCAATCAAGAGATAAGGACAGATGAAAAGAACTCGTAAAGGCTTTACACTTCTCGAGATTATTATCGTCCTCTTTCTCGTTACGCTCATTATGGGTTTGTCTGCCGTTTTTTTTTCCAATTTCCTGCCCTCAGTCAAGTTCAATGCCGCCGGGAGGGAAATGGCAGCCATGATCCGCCATGCCAGAGCCCTGGCACGCATGAAAATGGTGAGTCAAACCTTTGTCATCGATCTCGATAGCAAGACCTATGGCATTGAAGGACTGGCGACAAAACACATCCCTCAGGATTCCTCGGTCAAGGTTATCGACCCTGCCGCCGGCGAAATCACTCGAGGGAAATATTCCATGGTTTTCAATCCTGCCGGAAGCATGGGAGGGGGGAGGATTATCCTGTCCACAAGAAAAAAAACGCTGCGAATTGACATGGATCCCATAATGGGCGCCGTGCTTAACATGGAAGGGCATTAAGGATTCCCTCCTTGAAAATGCTTTAATGGCGTGATAGGAGTGTAACTCAGTCCCATCACAAATAATAGGAGGTGGCGTGATACGACATGAAAATCAAAGTTCTCCTTGCCGATGATCACAAGATTTTCAGGGATGGCCTGCGAACCCTTATTGAAAAAGAAGGGATGGAAGTTGTAGGCGAAGCGGAAAATGGCAGAAAAGCAATCAAGATGGCGGAAAAGCTGATGCCGAATGTGATTGTTATGGATGTCAGCATGCCGGACATGAACGGGATCGAAGCCACCAGAAAAATCAAAACGGGGATGCCCGATGTAAAGGTTGTCGCCCTTTCCATGCACTCGGACCGACGGTTTATCCTCGGCATGCTGGAAGCCGGCGCATCGGGATACCTTCTCAAAGATTGCGCCTTTGGTGAGCTTGCCAACGCGATCAATCAAGTCTCTACAGGCAATACTTATCTGAGCCCCCAAATTGCCGACGTTGTCGTGAAAGGCTATCTCAACAAAACCAACGATTCTTCCGGCAAAGGGGGCGATTTACTGACATCGAGGGAACGCGAGATTTTACAATTGATCGCAGAAGGATTGACGGCAAAGGAAATCGCCGCGCATGTATTTCTGAGTATCAAGACGATAGAAACTCACCGTCGCAATATCATGCAGAAGCTGAATATGAAAAGCACCGCAGACCTTACAAGATATGCCATCCGGGAAGGCTTGATTTCTCTCGATGCCTGACAGGCACTGACAGAATAAACGTACAATATCTCCATATCGACTATTTTCACAAGCAGTTCCAACGGCCAAGGTTGAGAAGTTTAAACAGGCTTAAGGGGGACAGGATGAATAGATATCTGAAGATTGCATATATCGGCCTCTCTTTTATGCTGCTTTACTTTGTCTGGAGTCACTTACCTGCTGAAGATGGACAGGATGAACTTTTGACTCGCTTGATGGAGTTCCGGTTTTTGGGTTTTATTGCGCTGATGCTTGTACTTTATTTCATCTTCTTCAATTTCCTGGGACGAAGAAACAAGAAAGACGAATGAACATCCCCGCAGCAAGCCGCGATGACCAGGGCAAGCACCACTCGCAACCGGCTATCTCTTAACCAATGCGGCAAAGGTTATTATTTCAGCGCCATGCTTGTTTCTTATTTTATCCATAGCCTTATCAATTCGTTCGTTTTTTTCGCTCTTCACATTGTCTTCCATTTGATCAAAAAGTGACAACTGACCCGAAGAGCAGTCTTCATGAAATCCCGAGAGGCTTATTCCGATTAGTCTTACCGAATGGAACCTGTTCCAATTTTGCTCAAGCAGACCGCAGCCAGCCTGATATATTTCCTTGGTGCCACAGGTTGCAGGAATGGTTGTCTGCCTTGTGACTACCCGAAAATCAGAATATTTCAGGGTGACATGTACCGTGCGACCTTTTTTGCCATGCCTTCTTGTTGTCATGCCAATATCATCAGCAAGTTCCATTAGAACTATCTTTGCTTTCTCAATATCGGATATATCTTCCGGCAGTGTTGTTGAACGCCCGATTGACTTCATATCACCGGCTTTGTGAGCGAGAACGGGGGAATTGTCGATCCCATTTGCATGCTGATAAATTTCATCCCCGGATTTCCCGAAAGCTTTGGCAATGAGGTTTATGTCAAACCTTGCAAGCTCGCTTATCGTTCGTATTCCCATGCGGTTCAGCTTTTCAGCGGTTTTACCGCCAATACCGTACATTTCTTTCACCGGAAGCGGCCAGAGTTTTTGGGGAATATCATGTTTCCATAGTTCGGTGATGCCGAGGGGCTTTTTCATTTCAGATGCCATTTTTGCAAGAAACTTGTTTTCAGCGATTCCGATGGAGCACCAAAGCCCGAGGTTGTCTTTGATTTCATCCATTATACGTCTTGCCGCCTCTACAGGTTTGCCAAAAAGTCCTTCCGACCCTGTCATATCAAGCCATGCCTCATCAATACTGTTCTGTTCCAGAATCGGTGTATAGTTTGATAGTAAGTCCATGACCTCTTTTGATTTCTGCTCATAGAAACGATGATCCGGCGGTACCAGGATTATTTTAGAGCAAAGTTTCAAAGCTTCATGAAGAACCATGGCAGTCTTGACACCACATGACCTTGCCTCATAGTTTGCCGCAAGAATGATGCCCGTACGCTTTTTCGGATCGCCGGCAACAGCGGCTGGTATTCCGACCAGAGAATCATTCCTTGTCATTTCACAACTTATAAAAAAGGCGTTCATATCAACAAGAAATATGACTTTTTGCATGAAATGCCTCTCTCAGTAATCACTCACATTACCATTACTTAACTTCAACATATTTTTCAAACCATTCAATAACATCATCGCTGGAAATACCCTTACGTTTTATCGCTTGAGGAGAAAACAGCATGAATGTTCCTGTTGATCTTGTACAAACATCTCCCTTGTCATCGTAAATGAAACCCTCCGTTATGGCTTCCCGATCTTCTTTCCCTTCCAGGATCTTTCCTTCAACCATGACCTCTTTGCCAACATGAACAGGTTTGATGAAATTTACCGTCATTGATTTTGTCAGACCAAGGGACTTCAACGAATGGATCATTGCTCTGGCCATGATTTCATCGAGCATGGTTGACAAGACCCCGCCATGAACCAGATTCTCCCATCCACATAGGTGGTCGGGGACGGTAACCCAGGAAAGAATCGATGAACCGTTTGTATAAAATACCATTTTCAGGCCGGAATGATTTCCAGGTCCGCATCCGAAGCATTTATGGCCAGTCATGTTGGGCAATAGCGTGCAGTCTTCTTTCCTGATCATGAATGATGATCTCCTTTTTAGTTAGTTGGTAGCGGAAACTCGGGGGGATTATAGATAAGTGGGATAATGCTGTCAATGGCAGTAACAAAAATCCCCCATCCATGAATTGGACAGGGGATTTCAATGATCATGCCGATGCAGAAATCGTTACTTCACATGCATGGGCGTGCAGGTGGGGTCAACCCAGCCTTTCCAGATTTTCTTGGTCTCTTTTGCCTTTTTCATGATCATTTCCTCCTCTTTCTAAGGGATTGATTTATGGTTCTGTCAGAGTCGGGAAACTCATGGGATCAACCCAGATCCCACCGACCTTTTTGGCTTTTTGCCTAGTCTTTATTTCCGTTCTCTTGATTGCTGTATGAATTTGTTTCATCTTCACTGCCTTCGATCAATTCATCCCAATAACAATCTGATGATTATGTCTTCTTTTCAACATCCCGCCCAAGAGATCCTTCTGGGGATTGAACTCAATTCTTTCATTCCTTTTGGTTGTCATTCCTGCACCTCCTTGGGTTCTTTCCTTCTTTCGATTGTAATATATGGCAAGCTTGGTTTTTTAACAATCAGTGGGAGGATGAATCACTGATGGGACTCAGGAGGAATGATTATGAAGGATTGCAAGATATTGGTTATAGGACTTTCTCTGATGATACGTTTAGGGCATATCCGGATGATTCATTTTTATGTTCGCATCATCCCCCCGATTCTTTATCGTCATCTCAAGGCATCAATGTCCACTAAGGTAGCAATTACTCTGAGACAAGCTTCTTTCCCAGATCAAAAGCCTCTTGCATGACTTTTTCATTTAACTTGATCTGCCCGGCATCCATAGCACTTCCATAGACCATGCCGACAAGATTGGATTCTGTATAACGAAAGGCATCCTGAAAAGTTCTCAAGGCATTGACGCAACCCGAACTGAAGGGAGCTTCATCGCCATAGGTCATGGCGATAGCGATTCGCTTGCCCTTGAAGCAATCACTCTGATAAGCTGGCAATGCGAAGCACCTATCCATAAATATCTTGGTCTGTGCCGACATGGTAAACCAATAAATAGGGCTGGCAATCACCCAGGCATCAGCTTCAATCAGTTGCGGATAAATATCCTGCATGTCATCCTGAATGGAACAACCCTTACTGTTTTTCTTCTGGCAGGCGAAACAGGCTTTGCAGGGCGCAATGTTCTTACCGTGCAGATAGACGGTCTCTACCTTTGCGTTGCCGGATTTCGCCCCTTTGGTTATCTGCTCTGCCAGAATAGCGCTATTGCCTTTTCTTCTTGGGCTTCCTAAAATTACCAAAACCTTCTTTACCATCGTGACGCCTCCTTCAGTTACTGGCCGGGGAGCATTGAATATTCATTTCTTTACATACTCGCAGGATACCATTTACAATAAAGCCGGGATCTTCCGTCTTCCCCGATGTAGTAACGGAGCTTACAAGAATCTGTGCGATATTATCCTGAAGTTGACTCACCCTTATGACCGCCTCCCTTTTGCCATCGGTGAAATCAAATTTTTTGTTTCCATCATCCCTGGATACGATTTTGAACTTCGGGTTTTCCTGAACGATCCGCAGGGCAGTTGCGTATACCTTGTTCGCATCGGCCTCCAGGAGAACAGAACCAGCTTCCTGTTGTTGCGCAACTCCGCTACCACTGCTGGTTACGGAACTGGTCAGATGTTGCACTGCCCCCAGGGCTTTTCTTGCGATAAAGACGGCCTGCCCGTGACAAACCGCCGCAGACAGAAGGGTAAAGAGCATTATTGATAAAAAGAATTTAGTTGTCTTGAGCATTTCTTGTTCCTTTTGTTTTTACGCAGTCGAATATTTATCTTTTTTGATTAACCTGATCCTGCCAATCGATACAGTGCGATTTAAGTCACTTACCGACTGATTTCCCGTCTGTGCCAAATATTTCAACCATGTATCTGCTGACCTTGTTTCATCATAAAACCGATCTTCAGAAAAATCAACCTCCAAAATCTGCATATTTCAAATGCAATACAAAAACTTAGATTATGTTTGCCACTAACGACTTGATACCCTTCAGGGCCTCCCCCTAAAACATGGTATTTGAAACTAAGTGTTTGCTGTTCATGAAAAAATGAAATGCACCGGCCTTGACGCCATCTGATAGGAAATATCAAATAATATTATTATCCATCGAGAATAATATCCTTCAGCGCCGCTTCGATATTCGGGTAGCGAAATGAGGTTGGGTTGGAGATTCAGCGGATTATTGGTCATGAGATACCACTAGAAATAGGTTGACAAGACAAACTCTCTTCTTTAATTATTTTTCTAATTATGTACGCTGATCAGGATTATATTATGTGGTTGATTTGTTTTAAACTTTGTTAGTATGGATTTGCTTTTGTGTCTATCACAATTTTATCACACCCCAAAAAGTAGTTTTAGTCCGATGCTCACGTAACAGTATTTCCAATTTTTCATCATATAAACAAATCACTGAGTTTCCCAGATAAACAAAAGCCCCCTGACGAACCGGTTTCATCAGAGGGCTTTTTAAAGGAACACAGACTTTCAAAAGACTTGTCTTTGTTTGTTCAGAAGAATTATCAAACCTCTTTTCGTCTCAACCAGGCTTCCTGATACAATCTGCCGATGGTCAGGAAGAGGGCCAGGAAGAACATCCCGAACATGAAGTTGGGCGCCGTCCCGAAATACTGGTCGATCCTGAAGCCGATGTAGAAGAACAGTAAGGAGGCGATGGCAATCACGAATCCGTAGGCGCTGACGATCATCACGGGGTTAAACTTGCTCAATGGGGGCCTCTTTGTCTCTTGCAGAGTTGCCATGATCTGTTCCTCCTTTCCTCGTTTTATTGATCTTTATTCCAGATGAATCTTCTTTCTGTTAGCCAACCAGGTTCTTAATGGTGTCAATGACCGGATTGGTGAAAAGAGCAATCAGCACTGTGTAGAGAGCGAAAACTCCGGTGACTTCTCCCGTGTACATCTTCTCATACTTGTGCTTCAGGCTGATCACGGTCATCCCGCCAATAATGAGGCATCCAAGCTGGAAGTATGGGAAGTTACCAACGCCCGCTGCTGCGTATTCTGCCATCGCAAAAGTTCCCGTCAAAAGAACAACCACCATTGCCGCTACCATCGTTCCTAATGTCTTTTTCATGATCTGTGCCCTCCTATGTCAATTTTTTTATTTGTTTCGTTTGACTTTATA
>JANXZC010000053.1 GCA_025355725.1 Syntrophus sp. (in: bacteria) | reverse complement strand
CGCCATGGGCAACAAGTGCCCTGATTTCATCAATGATGTTCTGACTCGGGCGGCTTTTTTCCCTTCCCCGCAGGTAGGGAACAACGCAATAGGAGCAGAAGTTGTCGCATCCCTGCATAATGGTGACAAATGCCTGATAATTACCATTTACCGGCCAGGGACAGATATTCATAGACGGTATGACTTCCCGGAATGACGTATCTACAATAGCTCCACCCTTCCTCTGTATCCCCCTGATCATTTCCGGCGCCCTGTCCAGGGCATGTGTTCCAAATACAAGGTCGATACCGACATTCTTTCTCAAAAGGGACTGCCCCCAGTGTTGGGCGAGACAGCCTCCCACGCCGATAACAAGGTCGGGATTATTTTCCTTCAACTGCCGGTAGCGGCCGATCTGGCTGACGATTTTAAGGGCCACTTTTTCCCTGATACTGCAAGTATTGATTAGAATCACCTCTGCCTGGTTTACATCTTCAGTCTGTACGAAACCGGCATCGACCATCATGGAAGCCAACTGCTCGGAATCGTGAACATTCATCTGGCAGCCAAAGGTGCGAATATAGAAATTATTTTTAGACAATCCCTCGATACTCCGGAAATTAATAAAGAAGTAAGTTAATATAAGGACCTACCAGAGTCAACAGTTTTTTGAGATTTGTTTTTGAGATTTGGTCCGGGACTCCATGTCAGAAATCACCCTCCATCCCTCTTTGTCGGAGGTGGATAATTCCCCTCCATGAAAAAGTGTGGATATGAGAGATTTTTATCATCCATGGGGTTAGTCTTACGCTCCGACCCAGCTAACAATATATTCTATACCCCCCGGCGCTGCTTTCGCTCCCGGGGAGATCTGTCTCACCCACTGACCGTTCAGTCCCATTTCCAGAGCCGATAACTCAAAATGGCACATGGCGATGCCCATATCGATGTTTTGCAGACTTATTCCGCCGATCAAATTACCATAGCCGGGGGTTCTCTTAAGATAGAAATGGAAATTCATAGAATCTTTCTCTTTGATGATCCGCCAGGGTTGCCTGTTCGATGCCGAAGGTCCGATCCGGAGGCATTCGAGCACCTGGCCAAAGTCGCCTGCCTGGTCGCCGCTGAGCGGTGTTTCGAGATTATTCAGAAAGAATACTTGCTCCCATGGTTTCCTCTTGTCGGAGGAGGCCACATATCTGAAGATACGCTCCGTAAGCGATTTTTTTTGCTTCGGATAACCCAAGGGAGTGACGGCCGGCAGCAGCTCATCCTCCTGAAGATCGATGATGCGGGCAAAACCGGTTCGCTTAAACGTCCCACCCAACCAGCAGGTTCCGTACCCTGATTCTGTGGCATAAAGGACGTTTCTTTCCATGGCGTAGCCGAAATCTTCCATCGCCATGTCGGACTTCCTTACCGCCCCGATGATAAAATATTGTGCCCCCTGGATAACGCCGTAGGTTCCGGGAACATTTGTTTCCTCAAGTTTAATTTGATGCATATCGGAAAGTGTGAAACGAACCTTACTTCCGAAAGGACCTGTGATGTTGCCAGTCAGAAAGGCCTCACAGTCAATGCGCTTGTCTTGCACAAGCGGCCTGATCTCATAGGTTCGGCAGGAACGGCGCATTCTAATAGTCTTGATTATGGAAGTCATAGTGTCGCCTTTTACCTTTTTTGATTTTGGAGGAAAATGTTCGACAGATCAAGAAAAAAAAGGGGCTAACCTTGATTTGGCTAACCCCTGATTTTTTTGGTGGGCCTTGAGAGACTCGAACTCTCGACCAATTGATTAAGAGTCAACTGCTCTACCAACTGAGCTAAAGGCCCTTTAATGCAAAAAAAACTAATATGTTATCTGGCGCGCCTGGTACGACTCGAACGTACGACCAACAGATTCGAAGTCTGCGACTCTATCCAACTGAGCTACAGGCGCCTTTTAATTCAGTCAATGGGGTGAGTGAAGGGATTTGAACCCTCGACCTCCGGGGCCACAACCCGGCACTCTAACCAACTGAGCTACACCCACCATATTCTCTGGTACGCCTGGAGGGATTCGAACTCTCGACCCACGGATTAGAAGTCCGTTGCTCTATCCAGCTGAGCTACAGGCGCACGCTTATATAAAAGAGGGGGGGTAATATCTCTTTTGACATTGTTTGTCAAGCGCCAATCCCATCGCGTTTATGGTAATGTCCATTTACCTGACAAATCCAGCTATACCACTGTATTTATATCCTATTTTATGTACTCCCTCTCCTTTAGTATCTGTAGAGAAAAAATATTGGCCTGTTGATGGATGCTGCCAGCGGTACAGTTCGCGTGTGTTTGGCAGGCGGCTGGTGGCAATATTGCCGATGGTCCCTTCAAAGACGTACTCCCTTGACAATTTTCCCTCACCGTTTGCCTCATACGAATAGAAATGCAATCGTCTTTGGGGATTGTACCATCTATAAAACTCAGTTGTCCCCGGGGTTCCAGGACTAAAGAGTTTGAAAGCTATTCCCTGCTTCCGATAATCGCGGAAATGAGCCGTCTTCGCCTCCCCCTGAGGATTAGTGCTCAGCAGGACATCGTTTCCGAAACTGTACCTGTAAACATCAAGTATTTTCGAACCAGTTTCCAGCGATACCTCGGCATGTAATTCGATAGCCGCTTCACCGCCGTTCGATTCTACGTTCAGGACATGTCCATACGTCCCCGGCGGCAAGTGGGACGTATCTACGGACACATGAAGATAGTCGATCTCCCTTGTAGTAACGCCTATTTCAGGATAAAATTTTATCCACTTTCCATTTCCCAAGGAAACCTCTTTACCGGTTATCTTTATCCCCTCAATAACGACTCGTCCCGTATTGTTTACTAGTGTAAATATGTGTGATCCGATAACAGGTTCATTAAGACGATATTCAGCAGCGACGGTCTTCTCATCGAAGGCGTCGATATTGGCTAACATCCGATTATCGAGATAAAGGCTTATTTTGCCGGCTGCCGGTGACTTCCAGTAATAGAGGACGATCCCCGAACCAGAGAAACGGTATTTCATGACACTGTTTTGCTGGGCTTCTGGATAACCCTCCACTTCCGACCAATGGCCGGCATATTCGGCAGTGTCTTTTCCCAAACTCCCCGGCCGGTATTGGCCCGTTCCCTGGGTTTCGGGCTGCAAAAAGGATACATAACGCCCTGAAAGAGCATCGACACCGTCCATCTGACGACCATTGTTTTTTTGATTTACCTTCCATTTCAAGGCCTGCCTGCCCCTGTTGGTTATCTCAATCTTCTTGATAATTTTCTGCCCTTGCCCCAGGGATCCAAAATCGAGCCGGTGGGGTGAAACAAGCAAGACCGGTTCCAATGGATATTCCATTACATGAAAAGAAAGGTCAATAACCTTTATCTCCCCCCCGACATTCAAAACGACCCCTTCCCGGTGATTACCGCCGGTAAGTTTCTTATGGTAGACGGTACGCCTGTTATCGACTTCAAGGTTGAGTACAACGGTGTAAAGGCCATTGTGATTGTTGTCCTCTCCCGCCGGGGCCAGGGAAGATTTCATGGACATCTTGAGCTGTAAAGGCCGTGCATGTTCGAGTATCCCTGTCAAAGGCCGTCCCGATTTGCATAGCCAACCCTCGTTAACCTCTGCCGACCATGACTTCCGATCCGAGTCGGCATAGGTAATGGTGACCATTCCTTTCTTTATCTTCCCGGCCCCAACATCACCCAGGGATATGAATTCCGGATGGAGAAGAACCGCCGATCCCCAGCATTGTCCCGGTGCAAGAGGCTCTAGGGCTGCCACAATTAAAATCAAGCATATCCAACGATATTTACGCAACATATTTCCGCTCTTGTGTCCTTCCCTGATGAATGCGTGCTATGTAACCGAAATCAACTTCCCTGACAATAAATATTTATTCTCTACAGGATTACTCGTTATCGATCACCCCGTCATTCATAAATTCCGGTCTTTAAATTCCTTGACAGCCCTTGGGATGAGATATATCCTTCGCCACTTTTTTTATGACGACTGAAACGATGACAACCATAACTGAAGACCTCAAATACTGGCTGGCTCTGAAGCTCGTAGAGGGACTGGGAAACATCGGCATCAAGAGCCTGCTACAAAGCTTCGGGGCGCCGGAACATGTTTTCAAGGCCCCCCTGCATCTGCTTGAGACCGTACCGGGAATCGGTTCAAAAACAGCACGTCATATCAAAGATTTCAAGCAGTGGGAGCAAGTAGATGGGGAACTTGAAAAGGCCCTGCGGATGAATGTCGCCATCCTCACCTGTCAGGATCCCCTCTTTCCGCAACGCCTTCGCCACATTTACGATTGTCCTGTTATTCTTTATGTAAAGGGCGATCTGGGTGGGATCGACGTCTCTGTAGCCGTGGTCGGCTCTAGAAAGGCCAGCGCCTACGGCAAATATACTACGGAAAGACTCTGTCGGGAACTGGCCCTTAGCGGTGTCGCTATTGTGAGCGGTATGGCCAAAGGTATCGACGCGTCGGCGCACAAAGGCGCATTATCCGTCAAGGGAAGAACCGTTGCTATTTTAGGCTCCGGCCTGGACGTTATCTATCCTCCGGAGAACGAATCCCTCTACTACGAAATATCCGAATGCGGCGCCGTCGTTTCGGAATTTTCATTCGGTACGCGACCCAACGCTCCTAATTTCCCCGCTCGGAACCGAATCATCAGCGGGATGTCACTGGGGGTTGTGGTTGTTGAGGCAACCGAAAAAAGCGGTTCCCTCATTACGGCAAGAATCGCCCTTGAACAAGGGAGAGAAGTCTTTGCCGTACCGGGCAGTATCGATGAGGCAGGCTCGCGGGGAACGAATCGTCTCATCAAGGAAGGGGCAAAACTCGTCGAAGATGTCGAAGATATTCTTGCGGAAATCGGACCGCAGACCTCTCCCGGTGAGTCAATGCCCGTAAAAGCGGCCTTGCCTGCTGTTCTCACAGAACTTTCCTCCGATGAGCACCACGATGCCCCCCCCGACTCCCCCCGCAATGGACCCCGGCAGCATCATGATGTTCATCATGCAATCCTCGGTGAGAAAGAGCAACTGCTAATAAATAACCTGTCTTTCCGACCTCGTCCCGTTGATGATCTCATCGCCGCTACCGGCATGTCAGCCTCGGAGATACTTTCCCTGCTTTTGCATCTCGAACTCAGGGGCCTAATCCGGCAAATGCCGGGGAAAACGTATATTCTTCAGGAGTGAATTTATGTCCCGTTCTTTAGTAATTGTGGAGTCGCCAACCAAAGTAAAAACGATAAAAAAATTTCTCGGCGCGGACTTTGATGTCCTGGCAACCATGGGTCATGTCAAGGACCTGCCCAAGAGCACTCTGGGCATTGATGTGGATAATGGCTTTGAGCCGAGTTACAATGTTGTGGACAGCAAGAAAAAAGTCATGGCAGAGATAAAGAAAGCCGCTCAGAAGGCCGAGCACATTTATCTGGCCCCCGACCCGGATCGTGAAGGCGAGGCGATTGCCTGGCACGTCGCCCAGGAAATCAACGGGAAGAATAAGATCCTCCATCGCGCCCTTTTCAACGATCTTACGAAAAATACTGTCCTCGAGGCGATCAGAAACCCCCTCGAACTCAACCTCCCGAAATACGAGGCCCAGCAGACACGGCGGATACTGGACCGTCTTGTGGGCTACAAGATAAGCCCTCTCCTCTGGGACAAGGTCAGGCGGGGACTTAGCGCCGGACGTGTTCAATCTGTCGCGGTACGAATCGTCGTCGATCGGGAAAACGAGATCAACAGTTTCATCTCCGAGGAATTCTGGACTATCACCGCTTCTTTGGAGGGAAACAAACCACCGGCCTTTGACGCAAAACTGACAAAAATAGACAATAAAAAAGCAAAGGTCACCAATGGTGAGCAATCAGCCCAGGTGCTTGAAGATCTGGGCCGGCAGGATTTTGTCGTCGCCAAGGTGGACAAGAAGGAACTCAAGCGCTCCCCCTTGCCGCCCTTTACAACGAGCAAACTCCAGCAAGAAGCCTCCCGCTGGCTGCGTTTTTCCGCCAAGAAAACGATGAGTGTGGCACAACAACTATATGAAGGTATCGAATTAGGGGCGGAAGGATCGGTAGGGCTCATCACCTATATGCGAACGGACTCCATGCGTATTTCTGAGGAGGCGCTGCAAGAAGTCAGGAAATATATCCAGACCGCTTATGATCCGTCCTATCTCCCTCCCAAACCTCGTTTATTCAAGAACAGCGCCTCTGCCCAGGACGCCCATGAGGCAGTCAGACCCTCTTCGATGCTCCACCGTCCCGGGGATATCAAGCAATATCTCAGCCCCGATCAGTTCAAACTGTATCTATTGATCTGGAACCGCTTTATTGCCAGCCAGATGTCCCCGGCAATCTTCGATCAGACCGTTATCGAAATCACCGCCGGTTCCTGTCTCTTCCGCGCCCAGGGTTCCATCATGAAATTTTCGGGCTATATGGAGGTGTATCGGGAAGGAAAAGAAGACAACGGCGCCGATCCGGACGAAGAATTGGGAAAGATCCTTCCCGACCTGGCGGTAGGCGAGATTTTACACCTCCTGGCCTTGACCCCTGAACAAAAATTTACCCAGCCTCCCCCCAGATTCTCCGAGGCATCTCTCGTCCGGGAGCTCGAAGAGAAAGGAATCGGACGTCCCAGCACCTACGCAACGATCCTCAGCACCATTCAGGACCGGGAATACGTGCTCATGGAAAAAGGTAAATTCCGTCCTACGGATCTGGGAATGCTGGTAACCGGTTTACTGGTTGAAAACTTCCCCAAGATCCTCGACGTGACCTTCACTGCCTCTCTGGAAAGCCGTTTGGATCTAATCGAGGAAGGGAAGACAGACCGCATCGATACCCTCAAGGACTTTTATGAGGACTTTTCGAGGGAACTCAAAGCGGCGGCAGAAAACATGAAGAGCCTCAAAGGCAAGGGGATTCCCACCGACATGATCTGCGAGAAATGCGGGAGCCCCATGTCCATCAAATGGGGAAAGAATGGCCGTTTTATCGCATGTACCAATTATCCTACCTGTAAAAACACCATGAATCTCCCCGAGGAAGGCAACGGTCAGGGGACTGCGGATGATAAGACCGCGCCTGATGTCAACTGTGAAAAATGCGGGAAATCCATGGTACTCAAAGCGGGAAGATTCGGAAAGTTTATGGCCTGCTCAGGCTATCCGGAGTGTAAAAACACGCTTAAAATTGCGGCGGGTGACGGAAGCGACCGTCCGAAAGCGGAGATGATTGTCACCGATACCCTGTGCGAAAAATGCGGGAAACCCATGGCTCACAAGGAGGGACGTTTCGGCAAGTTCCTCGGTTGCACCGGCTATCCGGAATGCAAAGCCATCCTTAACATTCATCTTGGCGTCCCATGTCCGGAAGAGGGCTGTGCCGGATTCATTTCCGAAAGGCGTTCGAAAACCGGCAAAACGTTCTTTGGGTGCACTAAATACCCAACCTGCAAATTCGCCATGTGGTATCGACCGCTACCTGAGCCATGTCCCCAGTGTGGCGCCCCTTTTCTTGTGGAAAAGCGAACCAAAGCCGGGGAGGTAAAACAGTGCCTCCGCAAGGATTGCCGTTATAAGGCTGACCTGACGCTAAATGAGGGTTGATAGCGAGGTAATCGTCATCGGCGGCGGGCTTGCCGGGTGTGAAGCAGCATGGCAGTTGTTGAACCGGGGCTGCCACGTTACCATGTATGAGATGAAACCGGAACGCTTTTCCCCGGCCCATACCTCGCCCCTCCTTTCCGAACTGGTCTGCAGCAATTCCCTGCGCTCCAATGCCCTGGAAAGCGCTGTCGGTCTCCTGAAACAGGAGTTGCGCTGTCTGGGATCGCTGTTTATGGAAGGGGCGGACAAAACTGCGGTTCCGGCGGGCAAGTCGCTGGCCGTGGACCGCCGTCGGTTTTCGGAATATATTCAGGATAAGCTGTCGAGCTTTGGTGATCGCTTTCGGCTGATCCATCAGGAGGTTGTGGAAATTCCCCGTACCGGCCCGGTCGTGATCGCAACGGGCCCCCTCACGTCCGAGGCTTTTGCCAAGGAAATCCAGATCCTCACCGGTAGCAACTATCTCTACTTTTATGACGCCATCTCGCCCATTGTGACAGCCGATTCCATCGACGCGGCCAAGACGTTCTGGGCATCCCGCTATCAGGAAGGAGACGGAGATTACCTCAATTGTCCCCTCGATGAACCAACCTATACCTCCTTTCGGGAGGCGGTGCTCAAGGCCGACAAGGTCTCCCTCCGGGACTTCGAAAAACCTCGCTATTTTGAAGGCTGTCTTCCCATAGAAATCCTGGCCGAGCGCGGCGATCTTACCCTGCTTTTTGGTCCCATGAAACCTGTCGGCCTGACGGACCCACGAACCGGCCGACAAACTCATGCCGTGGTCCAACTGCGTAAGGAAAACCAGTCCGGAACCCTGCTCAACATGGTCGGTTTCCAGACCAAATTAACCTGGCCGGAACAGCATCGTATTTTCAGAATGATACCCGGCCTGGAGAATGCGGAATTCGCCCGCTATGGAAGCATTCACCGCAACACCTTCATCCATTCCCCTGCCCTCCTCAATGAACGTCTTCAACTCCGCTCCCACCCCTCGATATTTTTCGCAGGGCAGTTGGCAGGTGTGGAAGGTTATGTGGAATCTGCCGCCATGGGGCTTTTTTCCGGTCTCAGCGTCTCACACCTTCTCGAAAACAAGGAGTTGCTGTCGCCGCCGGATACCACGGCCCTGGGGGCCCTGATCCGCTTCATTACCACACCGGTGAAGAAGGAATTCCAGCCCATGAATGTCAATCACGGTATTTTTCGTCCTTTAGAGATAAAGATTAAGAAAAGAGAGCGGGGCAAAGAGTACGCACAACGCTCCCTTAATGATCTATCTTACTGGATGAAGGTTAATGGGATTACCCCTTGGCATCCTGATAATGCTGCATCACCCTCGTAACGTAATTTTTCGTTTCCAGGGGCATTTTTTCAAGCCGTTTTTCGACGTTTCCCATCCCCCAGTTGTAAGCGGCCAGGCTCAGGGAGACATCGCCATGATAACGATCGAGCAACCCTTTAAGGTAACGAGTTCCCCCCATAATGTTCTCTTCAGGATCGTAGGGCCTTTGGACATCAAGATCCTTTGCCGTTCCTGGCATTAATTGCATGAGCCCCATGGCCCCCTTGGGTGATGTGGCTGCGGGGTTGTAATTACTTTCCATCTTGACGACGCTGTGAATGAGATTTTCGTCCACTCCATATTTTGCTGATGCCTGTTGAATTATCTCCTCAAGACCAAGCTTTGGTTTCTCCTGTCCCGTATTAATTTTTACATGTTCATTTTTTGACGCTGTGACATTTTCCTTACTTATCGTGGAAGGATTCCCGGTCATGAGCAGCGTGGGCAGAGCGAAACGGTCGTTTCTTTCCGATTCGGAGTCGAGCCGGGCAATATAGTCGTAAAGTTTCAACTGCATAACTTCAATGAGCTTCTTGATTTCCTCGCGAGATGGCGCCGCGTTTTCGCTCCTCATGAAACCTATTTCCTTGCTAAGACCCATATCACTGATCATCTGATTAAAGATGGATTGACGCTTTGACTTCTCCGGATCAAAATAATCCTTTCGGAAATTATTCATCTCTTCCGGTCTGACCACTTGTCCGGCTTTTCCTGCTATATACACAGAATCCTCCTGAGGGGAAATGTCTGTCTTTGGATGTACAATTATTGTGCCAGGCTGAAATATGGCGAGAAAAGTGGAGCGGAGTGAAGGTTAGATTATCGATTTTTTCAGAATTATCAGGAAGTGGTCCGTCACGAGGGGATCGAACTGGGTGCCCCTATTATTTTTGATTTCCTCTATCGCTGTTTCTACGCTCTGGGCCTGTCGATAAGGGCGATTGTTGGTAATCGCGTCAAAGGTATCAGTCATGGCAAGAATCCTTGCGAGGAGCGGAATGTCTTCTCCTGATAAACCTGCAGGGTAGCCCCTCCCGTCCCAACGTTCGTGGTGGTGTCGGATAATGGTGCGCTCCCGCTCAAAAATGGCGACGGGCTTGAGAATTCTTTCCCCTGTGTCCGGATGCTGCTTGATGATCTCATATTCTTCATTGGTAAGACGATCCGGCTTAAGCAGTACATTATCGGGTATTGCCACCTTCCCAAGGTCGTGAAGCGACCCCGCTATCTTCATCGACTCTATCTCACCACTTGAACATCCCATTTCCCGGGCTAGACGAACAGCAAGCTTCGTTACACGCAACGAATGATCTTCCGTGTACTGATCCCGAACCTGAATAGAGGCGATCAGAGCCTTAAAGGTGTCAAGAACATTCACGTAGAGGCTCTCGTAGAGCATCTTGTTCTCAAGGTTTAAAGATGCCCTTTTACAGAGGCTAACGAGATAATTAAGATCTTTCTGGGCAAAAGGCCCCCGGTCCTTCTTCTTTCTGATACTCAAAACGCCAAAAGTCTTATCCCTAATCATCAGGGGCGAACAGATCAGCGAAGGGGCTACGAAGGGGTGGTCTTGAGAGTGAATCATCAGGGCGTCACCTTTTTCGACAACCTGATGGTATAGATACTTGAGAGAGATGATGGTCAACTTTGAATTGAAAGAATTGGTCAAGCTTTTTGATACCCGGGCATGAAATTCCTTTGTTTCATCATCATAAATCAGGAGAAAGCACTCTTCGCCATCGACAACCCGCATGGCTGTTGTCGCCAATTTCTCAAATATTTCATCATGATTTCCTTCTATATTCTCAACAGAGTCATAAATATAACTATGTATTGATAATTCATTTGTTTTTTCTTCTATCTGCTTTAAAAGCAGGTCGCTTTGGTAGGACTGGGGGGTGGTGATATTGCTTTCCTGAAGATATACATGAACTTTATACATCAAATCTTCTATATTGAATGGTTTTTTCAGGAAATCAACGGCGCCCTTTTTCAGAGCGGAAACGGTGAGTTCCACCTCCGGCTGGGCGGTTATCATAATCACGGCGGTGTCAGGCTTGATTTCTTTCAGGTGTTGAAGCAATTCCATGCCCCCCATCTGGGGCATCATCACATCGCTTATAACCAGGTCATAGTGCTCGTTCCTGAAAAAACCGAGGGCCTCTCTTCCGTTTCCCGCTTCTTTGATCGTCTGGTAGCCGCTGTCGGACAGGGCGTCCACGATCATCTGCCGCGTAGGCACATAATCGTCTACGACGAGTATTTTCTTCTTGTATGGACTAATATTGTCAATTCCGAAGGCATGGACCATTTGCTATAATCTCTCATTTTCATGCTATGATTTTATCTGCTCTGTTTTTTCAGGATATCAACAAGACTGTAAGTCATCTGCGCTTCAACATCGCCTCTGACATCTTCGAACCTGGAAAGCGTTACCACGTCGGCATACCTGTCCCTTTGAGAAGTCTCTGCGCCATTGTCAAGGCTGAATCTGTTTTTATACTGTTTGTTGTATGCTTTAATGACGCCATCTACCTGATTAGCCAATATCGTCATAAAAACGCACCGCCTTCCTATGAGTGTTCCTCGTCTGAACTATTTATCGGAATAATTTCCAAAAACTTAAATATTTAATTATTTAATATTTGGCACACCTTATGAATATGTTGGCCTACGACGTAAATAAGAGGGATCCTTCAATATCGTGCAGACTTATTGCGACAAATATTTGCATTGAAACATTAATGAAAGGGAATCCATGACTGAACCAATGAAAAGGGAAGACGCCGCTATCATCTATAAAAAGCTGGACGAGGCGAAGCGGTACCTCAAACGACAAAATGTCTATTCCTGCCTGCATTGCTTTAAAGAGGTTTTGGAAAAATCACTCCATACCAGAATGCTCCCTGCCGATCAAAAGCAATTGAGTAACGATATCAATGCTTTTCAGCAGGATCTGGCCGCAGCAAAATCCTTCAAAGAAATGTATGGTCCTGTTACTTTTCGCGATAATGACGCGAAAACCGCCCTTGATTTTTTAAAGCAGATCCTTGTTGTCGAAGACGAAGACATTTCCGCTCAATTGGAAGAATCGATACGTCATGACATTGACGCTGCCGCCTTAAATAATGACGGAAGCTCATCTGATCATGAAACATTAGTCAGAAAAGCCACGGAGTTGATCGATAGCGGCGCCTTCGCGAAAGCCAAATCGATGCTCGGCGAAGACTCAGAACTAAACTATCTGATTTTGCAGCTTTGCAACACCAAGGGCATCGCATATCGAAAGGCCGGAAATATTGACGGCGCGATCGCCGAATTTCGTAAGGCCCTTGTCTTTCATCCGGAGGACGAGGGTTTGTATTACAATATCGCCCGGGCCTACCTTGAAAGGAAAGAATGGCAGGATGCGGAAGATGCAATTTTGCAGGCGGTGGAAATAAATCCGGAATTCACGGAGGGGAAGGCCCTGCTGTCCTTTGTGCGGAAACAGCACGCCGGTAGATAGCTGGATGTTAATGACATGTTTAATTTCATTGGCTTAAAGTTTCATTTCTCACAAGTCCCATTTTGGAGTTGCTCTAAGGGTGGATTTCTTTCAAGTCCCCCTTTGACAAAGGGGGATTCAGGGGGATTTTCATGTAAAAGGAATGCAGAAATTGAAACAGAAAAAAGCTAAACCACCTGCCCTATCTGTCTGCATGATCGTCAAGAATGAAGAAGCCTTCCTTGGAAATTGCCTGAAAAGTGTCGTTGACCACGTTGACGAGATCATTATTGTCGACACAGGTTCGACTGATCGTACCGTCGAGATCGCAAAAAGCTTCGGCGCCAGCATCTATTACCACCCCTGGCAGGACGATTTCAGCCTCCACCGGAACCAGTCCATTTTCTACGCCAAGGGGCGCTGGATCTTCATCATCGATGCCGACGAGGAATATCAGCCTTCTTCACAGCGAAGCCTGCGTAAGGAAATCGCCATGGCCGAGAAACAGGGGATCGAGGCGCTGTCCATGCGGGTGGAAAACAGTTGCAATGCAGGGAAAGAAACCGTCTGCCTTGACTCGATCAGGATCTTTCGATCGAACGGCCGAATCCGCTATGAGGGTATCGTTCACAATTATCTCCTGGGTTTCAAAAACCGTGCGCCTTCATCGGGCCGCATCATCCACCATGGCTACGACCAGGGGCCCGAAGCGGCCCGGAAGAAGTTCGAACGTACGGCGACGCTCCTGCAAAAACAGATCGTGGAAAACCCCGAAAACGCCCTGGCCCATCTCTATCTCAGCAACTCTTACGCGTCGATGAACCGGAACGAGGAGGCGCTACGGGAGTCCCTGACCACAGTGGAACTGGTAGAGGCGCAGCAGATCACCCATAAGCAGTACTTGAAGGCCTACTACACGGCCGCCCGCTCGTACATTCAACTGCAACGCCCTGATGAGGCCAAAATAATCTGCCGGCGGGCTCTGGACCGCTATGGAGGCCACATCGATATTTTCGCCACCCAAGCGTTGATTAGCCTTATGAAAAAGGACTGGTCCGGGATTATCGAATCCGGGAGCAGATACCGGGAAGCCCTCGAACGCTACCGGAACCATGAAATCGGCCTGGACATGGTGGAGATTGCCACCTACAGCGAGGAATGGAAGATCTGCTGCTGGATGGGGATGGCGAAGCTAGGCTTGGGAGATATGGAAGGTGCGGAAACTCTTTACGCCCGGGCCCTTGAAATCGCGCCCGACAAGGCATTCCTCTGCCGCCAGGCAGGAATCAGTCTCTCTGAGGCCGGTTACCCCGATCGCGCCCGCTTATATATGGAAGATGCACACCGTCTCTCCCCTCCTTCGAACGGGGCACAGAGTATCGCCGCAGCGTCGCACGAACAGTCTGCCCTTGATGTTACCCATAATATCACCAGTCAAGCGCCGGGAATTGAACCGGAAGCGGCTCCGGAAGTTGCCTCTACAGGCCTGCGCATTTCTCAAGATAATTCGGAATCATTCTTTTCAAAAGCCATGGCCCTGGAAAAGGCGGGCAGAATGAGTGAGGCGGAAGATGCCTATCGTGAAACCATCAAGCGTACTAATTCTCATGTAGGGGGTTATAACAATCTTGTCGGCATCCTGCTGCGGCGAAATGAAGATCATGAGGCCCTGAGAATCCTGCAAACCGCATCCGAAACAATCATAAATCATCCGGCAATTCGCTATACCTTCGGGCTTGTCCACAGCGTCCTTGGGAACCATGCCGAGGCATTGGAGCATTTCGACAAGACCCTGCAACTCGCGCCGGCATTTAAAAAAGTAAACATTCAGAAGGCCGTTATATTTTTGAGAATCAGCGAATTTAATAATGCAATTGACTGCTTAAAAATGGAAATAGCAAATGGTGGTGATATTATTCCCGCCCTGATCACCCTGGGCGAAATAAGCCTGCACCTGGGTGATTTCTCACAGGCACTTAATTATTTTCATAAAGCGATTTTCATTGATCCGGACAACATAACCGCGAAAAAACATATTCAATCACTAAATACAAGATAAGGTCAATAAATGGGATTTATTGTCTTGAACCGTACAGTTGAAATACTGTTTTGAAAAATCCGCCGATAATCTAAATAACTAGCAACCACATGATATCAGATTGAATTGCCACAAATCTTCTTTTCTGATAATGGGTAACATATATAAAGGAGGATAAAACATCCCATATGAAAAAAAGCAATATACAGATTGCCGTAATTGGCGCCGGTTACTGGGGGAAAAATCTCGTACGTAATTTCCATCAATTAGGAGTTTTAAAACTCATTTGCGATGGGGACCGGAAAATACAAGCCCAAATGCGCAAAGACTACCCCGATGTTTCCTGCATTGATCAGCTTGACGGCGCGCTAAATGATCCGTCCATTACGGCGGTGGTCATCGCTACGCCGGCGATTACCCATTTCGCCCTTGCTGCCCAGGCCCTTGAAGCCGGGAAGCACGTTTTCGTCGAGAAGCCGCTGGCCGTGACCTATAACGAGGGACGCCAATTAGTCGCAAAGGCCCGTATCGCCGGGAAAATCCTTTTCGTCGGTCATATTCTTCATTACCACCAGGGGGTCGTCAAACTCAAGAAAATGATTGCTGATGGAATGATTGGCCGTCTTCAATATATATATTCCCGCCGTCTGAGTCTCGGGAAGATTCGTCGGGAAGAAAACATCCTCTGGTCCTTTGCCCCCCATGACATATCCCTGATCCTCAGCATTGTCGGTGAAGATCCCTCTTATGTAGACGCCGTGGGCAGTAATTTTCTCCATGCCTCGATCGCCGACGTCACCATGACGAACCTCAAGTTTCCCTCAGGAATCGGCGCCCACATCTTCGTGAGCTGGCTGAATCCTTACAAGGAGCAGCGTCTGGTCGTCGTGGGAAGCCAGGGGATGCTCGTCTTTGACGACACCCAGGCTGTCGATGAAAAGCTTGTGCTATATCCCCATATCATCAATTGGAAAGACGGGCTGCCCATTGCGGAAAAAGCTGCGGCCGTCGCCGTCAGTCTCTCCGATCAATGGGAAGAACCATTGAAGGCGGAATGCCTGGCGTTTATTGGGGCGATTACAACCGGAGAGCAACCCTTCACCTCTGGCGAGGAAGGCCTGCGGGTCCTTCATGTTTTGGAGTTGAGTCAGAAATCCATGAAGGAGAAGGACGTACCAATCTCCATCATGGCCTCCTCTAAAACCGTCAAATTCTCGCCACCCAAAGATGCCTTCGTTCACGAGACGGCAATTATCGATGACGGCGTTCATATTGGCAAAGGGGCTAAAATATGGCATTTCTCCCACGTTTTATCCGGCACTACCATCGGTGATATCTGCAATATCGGTCAAAATGTCGTCATCGGACCTGATGTCAATATCGGCGATCACTGCAAGATCCAGAACAACGTCAGCGTTTACAAAGGTGTCACCCTGGAAGACGGCGTCTTCTGCGGCCCTTCCATGGTCTTTACCAATATCTATAACCCCCGCGCCGAAATCTCCAAGATGGACCAAGTCCGCCCTACCCTCGTCAAGAAAGGCGCAACCCTGGGAGCAAACTGCACCATCGTCTGCGGCCATACCATCGGTAAATATGCATTCGTCGGCGCCGGAGCGGTCATTACCAAAGATGTTCCCGATCACGCCCTGATGGTCGGCAATCCGGCCAAACAAATTGGCTGGGCCTGCATCTGCGGCGAAAAGCTTGCAAAATTATTGCGGTGTCCTGCATGTAAAAAGAGCTTTGAGAAAACTCCCGCTGGTCTGATTTCTGCATAACTTGGTCAACGAGAGTTGATATGAATATCGAAGATTTAATCATAAGCGGTAAGAAGAGTTACATTAAAGGCAATTTGCAAGAAGCGAAGGGTTGCTTCTTGTCTATCATAAAAATTAATCCTTATCACTTGGAGGCTCTCAACAACCTTGCCGTTATTCTGTTTTTTGAAGGACAGAATGATCTTGCCCAAGATATTTTCAAAAAAATCCTGTCTATTGATCCTGTACATAAAGATGGACTGATGAATTTATACGATTTGTTAAATAAACAAGGCGAGACATCACAGTTTATTCCGTACATGGAAATGGCAGTGGCAAACGTTCCCCAGGATCAGGAACTTGGGTTATTTTTAAAGGACATCAAAATACAGACCTGCCAAGGAGTGAATAGGACCGTGCCATCAGAAGTTCTTAATGCAGAATCTTTCTTCGTTCTTTCTTCCGGTCGGTGCGGCAGCAAAACATTGCATGAGGTGCTAAACACCGCAGAAAATGTCAGATCATTCCACACATCCCAGCCAGAGATGGGACAGGGGTCTTTGGAGGCATTCTGGAACAGGATCGATAAGAAAGAATTTTTATCCAGTTATCATTATTCACTTATTCAGCAAACATCAAAAGAGGGCTTTGTCTTTGGAGAGACATCGCCGGCCATTACCGCTTTTTCCGATGTCTTGGCAGAGACAATTCCTAAATCCAAATTCGTCATTCTTGTTCGGGATCCCCTTACTTTCGCCCGCTCTGCGCTTTTTCAAAACTTTTATCACGGACATGAAGACGATACATATCGATTTGCTCCATCAAAGGATACTGACACCTATATCCAATGGAAAAAACGGAGCCAGGTAGATAAAATCTGCTGGCTGTGGAATGAGTTCTATAACCTCATTGAAAAGGCGACAGAAAACCTTGATCAAAACAGGTTCACGGTTCTTCGCTTTGAAGATCTTTTTGGCAATATCCAGTCTCTCCGTAAATTGTTCGATTTTTTAAATTTAAAGGGTTTTTCTTCCTCCCGCGTTTCGGAGGTTCTCAAAGTTAAAAGAAATGCCAATAATTATGGCCGATTCCCCACTGTCCACGACTGGTCACCAGAGTTCAGATGGAACATTGAACAGATCAGTATGAAGCATGCGTTGAGATACGGTTACGTTAGAGATAATCCGGCGGGAGCCGGTAAAAGGTCAAAACAGCCGTCTGTCCATATCAAAAAAAGTCCTGTTGTAACGATTGGTTTGCCCTTGTACAGCGGCGGCATGATGTTAACGGACTCCGTTGAATCCATCCTAGCTCAGGATTTTCAAAATTTCGAACTCATCATTTCCAATCATGGGGCAGATCCCTTCGTCAGAGAAATCGGACACTGTTATCAGAAGCTGGATAAGCGAGTGAAATACGTCGATAGCGGTGATCAAATTAATTACATAGGAGCCCATAATTTTACCAGGATGATCGAATTATCCACAGCACCCTATTTTATGTGGGGTTCCTATGATGATCGTTTGGAAAAATCTTTTATAAGCCGCTGTCTGGCAACCATAGACACTGATGACTCGATTGCTCTAGTATATCCGAAGTCAACGGTTTATAATGAAAAAGGCGTTTTGTTAGGATTAGGCGCCGATTCCGTTAAGGCGGACTCGGATGATCCCTATGATCGCTTCCTGCACGTTATATGGGAACTCCAGATGTGCAATGCCTTTTATGGACTTTTCAGGCGTTCTTATATGAGAAAGACTCACGCTTTACGTAAAAACTGTTACGCTCATGACAACCTGTTTCTTGCGGAAGTAGCCTTACTGGGAAAGATCGTCCAGATAGATGATGTTCTCTTCATAAGGCACCTTACTAGAAATTATAATTTAAGCTTAGATGCACATCATGCAGATGTGATACAATCGCTGGACCCAATATACCTTGAGGAAGGCCTAACCCTGCCCTTTTGCCGGTTTACATACGCCCATTGTGACCTGGTCAATCATTCAACACTCCCACCTGAACGCAAGGAATATTTAACCCGGGAGATCCTACGTTGCTTCAGGCAGCGCTGGACCGTGCAACT
This sequence comes from Syntrophus sp. (in: bacteria), assembly GCA_025355725.1. Taxonomy (GTDB): domain Bacteria; phylum Desulfobacterota; class Syntrophia; order Syntrophales; family UBA8958; genus UBA8958. The sequence goes on along the minus strand of JANXZC010000053.1, from coordinate 20,318 downwards.
GAATTATGAAATAAATCGTCTGATTCAGTTGCTGAAGAATGGTGTTTACTACCAAACATGGGATGGTAGAACTTATCAACACGACCTAAAGGGAAATACACCCAATCTTTTTTATTTTCATCTGACGGATCTCCTGAAAGCTATCAGGGAAGCACTTTTTGTCTTCCCGGAGCATCATGAGCTCCAAAAGATATATGAATTGGCTATAGGCAATATCAAAATCCCGGAATGGAATACCACAATAGATACTAATTTAAATAAAGAGGTAACACGATGACGCCTTGTCTAGTTTGCTCGCAAAGTATAAAACCTTTCATCTCCTTCGGCAGAATGCCGATCGCTAACGGTTTTCTCACTACCGCAAAGTTCTCGGCGGAATACTTTTTTGAACTCAAGGTAGGTTTCTGTGACCGCTGCAAGATGGTTCAACTCACAGAACTTGTTGACCGGGAGCGGATGTTTCATGAAAATTACGCCTTCTTTTCTTCAACATCCGTAAGAATGGCTGATCATTTTCAGTCCCTCGCTTTTCTTGCGCAAGAACGATACCTTGGGAAAAGCGACCCCTTTATCGTGGAAATTGGAAGCAACGATGGTATAATGCTTCAACATTTCGCCAAGGCAGGCATCCGGCATCTTGGCATTGAGCCCTCGGCGAATGTTGCCGAGGTCGCACGGGAAAATGGCGTACAGACGATCTGCCGTTTTTTTGATGAAACGCTGGCCAGGGAAATCGTAAATCTTCATGGTCAAGCCGATGTTTTTCTCGGGGCAAATGTCATGTGTCATATTCCCTACCTTCACTCCGTTGTTGCGGGCATCAAGATCCTCATGAAACCGGAGGGATATGTTATTTTTGAAGATCCCTATCTGGGAGATATCATCGAGAAGACATCTTATGATCAGATCTACGACGAGCATGCCTTCTATTTTTCTCTGTCCTCCGTCCGTTATCTATTTTCCAAATATGACATGGACGTTGTCGATGTTCAGCCGCAGAACGTCCATGGCGGATCGATGCGCTACGTCATATCACACCGTGGCGCCTATCCTGTCTCCTCGGCCGTTCGAAATTTAGAGGAAAGGGAAAAGGCGCAAAAGTTGGATCAAAGGGAAACCTACGAAAAGTTTCGCAGTCATGTGGAGAAATCACGGCAAGACCTCATGACCCTTCTAAAAGACTTGAAAAAGCAGGGGAAACGGGTTGCCGCCTACGCCGCAACGTCAAAGAGCACAACAGTGACCAACTTCTGTGGCATCACGCCGGATCTCCTGGAATATATCAGCGATACCACCCCTATCAAACAGGGGAAATACAGTCCCGGGGTTCATATTCCCGTTCGGCCTTACGAGGAGTTCAAGGCTCATTATCCCGATTATGCGCTTCTCTTTGGCTGGAATCATGCTGAAGAGATCATGGCCAAGGAGCAGGCATTCACAGCCGCCGGCGGCAAATGGATACTCTACGTACCGGAGGTTCATGTCGTATGATGATTCCCGCAAGCAATCCTCTCGCCTCATATCGAACACGGAAAGAAGCCTTAGATAAAGCCGTGCTTAAGGTATTGGAAGATGGATGGTATATTCTGGGAAAAGAGGTTACAGCCTTTGAAGGTGAATTTGCCGCTTACGTCGGCTGCACCAACGGTATCGGTGTGGGCAGCGGTACGGAGGCTATCCATATAGCCTTAAAAGCCTGCGGCATTGGCGTAGGTGATGAAGTCATTACCGTATCCCATACGGCCGTGGCCACGGTTGCGGCTATCGAGGCGGCCGGAGCTGTCCCTGTCCTGGTGGATATTGAACCTGATTATTACACCATGGATACTGACAAACTGGAATCAGCCATTACTCCCCATACCAAGGCTGTTATCCCCGTCCACCTCTACGGACAGCCTGCAAACATGACTGCCATCCTCCATATCACCCGCCCAAGGGGAATCTTCGTTATAGAAGATTGCGCACAGGCCCACGGGGCGACCTACCTGGGCAGGCCCGTGGGCGCCTGGGGCGATATGGCCTGTTTCAGCTTTTACCCGACGAAGAACCTCGGCGCCTATGGTGACGGGGGCATGGTGACGGCAAGCGATACGGAGCTTGCCGGGCGCTGCCGACTGCTTAGGGAATACGGATGGGCCGAACGATATATTAGTTCCATTCCCGGCGGCAACTCCCGCCTCGACGAGATCCAGGCGGCTATTCTGCGGGTGAAGCTCACTGATCTGAACATCGATAACACCCGGCGGGGCGTCATCGCCGAGAGCTATAACAGTCTACTTAACGGTACAGATTTGACGTTGCCCAGACCTCGTCCCCAAGGAAGCCACGTCTTTCATCTTTACGTGGTACGTTCCCGCAGAAGAGACGCCCTCCAGACTTTCCTGAAGAAGCGGGGCATCGGTTCCCTGATTCACTATCCCGTTCCCGTCCACCTACAGCCGGCTTACTGCGGACGCATTCGTTGTGGCGATGGCATGGCAGAAACGGAAAAGGCGGCTTGTGAAGTACTTTCCCTGCCTATGTATCCGGAATTAACAGAAACAGAAGTGCAGACCGTAGGGTCGACGATCATCGAATTCATGGAGAAAAAAAGATGATTGAAGGCGTCATCTTCAAAGAGCTGATCACCCACACCGACGAGCGGGGCTTCTTCCGGGAAATCATCCGCAATACAGACGACTTTTTTAAAGAGGGGTTCGGTCAATGGAGCCATTCATTAATGTACACCGGTGTTGCGAAGGCTTGGCATATTCACCAAAAGCAAGTAGACTGGTGGTATGTAGCGGGGGGGGTTTTGAAAGTAGCCTTAAATGACGCACGTCCTGACTCGTCGAGCTATAAAGTAATGATGGAACTTTTCATGGGTGAAAACCAAACGGCGGGAGTTCTGCGCATTCCACCTGGCGTGTCTCACGGTTGTAAATGTATTAGCGGGCCAGCCCACCTGTTCTACTTAACATCTAATGTTTACAATCCAGAGGATGAGGGCAGGATTCCGCATGATCACGTAGAAATTGGATATGACTGGATAACAGGGCCGGCGATCAAATGAATTTAAGTTGCTTCCATAATAAAAATATTCTGATAACCGGCGGCGCTGGCTACCTGGCAACAAACTTAATTACACAGCTGGCTGCGACAGATTGCCACATTATCAGAGTTGATCGCCCTGGTGTTCAGTTTGTCCCTCTAGTTGGAACATTTACTTTCCATGATATTAAGGGAGATATTCGTGAACGTATAATTTGGGAAAGCTTGCTTGAGAATGTAGATATTGTTTTTCATTTTGCAGCACAAACAAGTGTTTATGTTGCGGAACAAGATCCTCAGGCAGATTTGAACATCAATGTTATGCCAATGCTGCACTTGCTTGAAACGTGCAGGGAAAAGAAACTGAACCCTGTAGTCCTGTTTTCAGGTACGGTTACGGAAATCGGATTAATCGAACACCTGCCTGTAAATGAGGATTGCTCCGATCACCCCATAACTGTCTACGACCTGCATAAATTGATAGCAGAGAATTACCTGAAACATTATACGCATAATGGAATAGTAAGAGGAATTGTGCTTCGACTGGCAAATGTTTATGGTCCTGGTCCAAAAAGCAGCAGCGCCGACAGGGGCGTATTGAACATGATGATAAGGAAGGCCCTCCAGGGGCAGGTGCTGACAGTTTATGGCGATGGCAAATACCTGCGCGACTATGTGTACATTGAAGATGTTGCAAAGGCTTTTTTAGCGGGAGTGGCGAATAGAGACAACATCACCGGCAAACATTTTGTTATTGGCAGCGGCGAAGGCCATACAATCTTGCAGGCAATCAACTTAGTTGCGGAGCGCGTGGCACTCAAGACAGGTAAGCGTGTGCCCGTCGTAAACATCACCCCCCCGTCGCTCCTATCACCGATTGAATTTCGCCACTTTGTTGCTGATACACACCAATATACAAAATTAACCGGATGGAGAGCGAAATGGTCTCTGCTAGAAGGGATCGACGCCACCATCCAGGAGTTTACATCGAGGGAGAATAATAAATGAGTTCAACCAAGACTGCCGAAAGCGCCCTCTGGAAACTTATAAACACGTCATGCATTACTCTTGACAAAATCCAGGACCTAAATGATTTTAAAAGCTCGGATGTAAATTTTAGGATAGCCCTCTGGAATCCGCAAACAAACGGCATGCGATATCTTAAGACGCTAATTTATAATCTATGTGCAGAGCTCTCGCCACAAAACAGAGATCGTCTATCTAAAATAAAAAACCGCAATGTGGGTGAACCCATCTCCGTTAATTATGACGGACAGGCCGTTTGTATGGATTATCTCCAGGGGGTTTATGAAATTGAATTCATTGCCGATCATTTACATCTTGATGACATGAATATTATAGAGATCGGTGCAGGTTATGGCCGGACGTGCCATTCAATCCTCTCTAATCATCTAGTTAAATCTTATACCATCGTGGACCTGCCAAATTGTTTGGAACTGAGTCATCGCTACCTTATGGAGGTACTTAGCGATGAAAATTTGTCTAAAGTGAATTTTATAAAAGCGACCGATTTGCCTGAGATGGAGATGCGCCATTTTGATCTTTGCATCAACATTGACTCATTTGCGGAAATGGAACCTCAGATTGTTCAGAATTACTTAGATTATATAGCCTGTCATTGTAATTATCTCTACGTTAAAAACCCCGTCGGTAAATACAAAGATCCGTCGTTAAACATAATGCCAAAGGAGAATGAGGTATCAATTGCGTTGAACATGGGAGTGTTACGTGATGTATTAGATATACATAACAGCAGTGAGGTTATTAATCATTCAATTAAATTTCTGGCAGCTTATAAACCAGATGACCAATGGATATTAGTCGCTGATTCATGGGCGCGACCCTGGAGCTATTATTGGCAAGCGATTTACAGACGATCAGAGAATCACGACTAACCTGCAATTCCAAGAATTTGAATTATTTGTCTGAAAACGGATAGAATGATTACACTAAAATATTTTTTTTACATGGTTATGGGAGGCAGAGAGAATAATGGCACAAAACTCAGATATTAAATTGCCATCTCTGAGAGGGCAGAGGATTCTGATCACCGGAGGACTTGGCTTTATCGGCAGTAATCTCGCCCACAAATGCCTGGAGTTAGGCGGCGAGGTTACAATTTATGACTGCATGGACCCCAGCTCCGGAGGTAATCTTTATAATATCCATGACATCAGAGACTATGTTCAACTTTGTCACTATGATATTTTGAATATGGATCGGCTGACGGAGCATATTTTTGAAAAGGATATCATTTTCAACTGCGCCGCCTCCACCTCTCATCCTTTTTCCATCCGCGAACCATGGATGAACCTTGACGTGAACAGCCGCGCCGTTATCAACCTTCTGGAGGCCATCCGCCGCTTCAATCGGGATGCGAAATTCATTCACCTGGGAACCAGCACCCAACTGGGAAAGCTCCACTACCAGCCCGCCGATGAAAATCACCCTGAGTTTCCAACTGATATCTATTCGGCCAACAAAACCGTCGCGGAGAAATATGTCTTGATATATGCGAATATCTACGCCCTGAGGGCAACAGTCATTCGGATCTCCAACACCTACGGACCTCGTGCAAGCATCCACAGCGGCGATTTCACCTTTAACAACTACTTTGTCGGACTCGCCCTTCAGAACAAAACAATAACGGTTTTCGGGGACGGTGCGCAAAAAAGAAATACCATTTTCATCGATGATGTGATCTCCGCTTTAATCCTCTCGTCTCAGACTGAACAGACGAATAACGAAACTCTATTCGCCGTCGGCGATGAACATGTCAGTGTGGTGGACATTGCCAAAGCAACCGTAAAATATATAGGGTCAGGCAAAGTCAAATTAGTCGAATGGCCGAAAGACAGAAAACCACTTGAGATCGGCGACGCCGTCATCAGCAATAAAAAGATCAAATCCCTTGTCAAATGGAAACCATTGACCGATCTGAAAACAGGTCTTTTAATGACCAAAGAGTATTATGAAACGTGTCTGGATAAATATTTAAGGTGATATCATGAAGATACTTGTCACGGGTCCGTTGGGACATATCGGATCAAGGCTGATCAGGGAGATTCCAAGCCATTTCCCATCATCAGAGATCGTCATGATCGACAATCTGTCCACCCAGCGATACACCTCATTGTTTAACCTTCCCGGTAATTGCATCTACCGGTTTATTGAAGGGGACGTTCTTGAAATGGACCTGCCGTCCATCATGGCCGGTGTCGATGCGGTAATCCATCTCGCCGCTATTACCGACGCTGCAGGGAGTTTCCAGATCAGGGAAAAGATCGAGCACGTGAATTATAACGCTACCAAAAAGGTGGCCGAAAGTTGCGTTCTTTTGGGCATTTCTATGATCCATCTGTCTTCAACAAGCGTCTATGGTACCCAGGAGTCAACGGTTGATGAGGATTGCCATGAGGAAGACCTGAAGCCCCAGAGTCCCTACGCGGAAACCAAGCTCCGGGAAGAGCGGCTTTTGCAAGAAATGGCTGCCACAAAAGACCTGCGTTTCGTTACCTGCCGTTTCGGGACGATTGTGGGGATCTCACCGGGGATGCGGTTTCATACTGCCGTCAACAAGTTTTGCTGGCAGGCTGTTCTGGGACAGCCACTCACAGTCTGGCGTACGGCTCTGCACCAGAAACGTCCCTATCTGGCCATCAAAGACGCTATGGATGCCTTTTTTTTCCTTCTCGATAAACGCTGTTTCGACGGTCGCGTCTATAACGTCATAACAGAGAATCTGACCGTAAATGATGTCATCTCCTGGATTAGACCGCACGTTGGTGAAGTCATGATCGACTATGTGGATGCGGAAATCATGAACCAGTTGTCATACGAAGTCTCAAGCCGACGCTTCCGGGATCTTGGTTTTACCTTTACCGGGTCCATTGAAAAGAACATCATCGAGACCATAGACCTCCTGCAAAGCCCTGGAGGTCATCATGACTGAAAAAATAAGATGCCGAACCGTGAAAATAACTAGAGGAATCGCCTTCACGTACTGGACAATTTTATGAGAATAATCGGAAGCATGATCTCTGAATAGCTATGGTGAATATGATATTTTTGGACAGTGAAAGGTGTGACTTAAATGGCTAAAAAAAAGAAAATAAAATATAAGAATAATCAGATTGCCCGCACGAAAACCTCCCCCAAAATTTCCGCCTGTATGATCGTGAAAAACGAAGAAGCCATGCTCCCGCAGTGCCTTGACAGCATCAAGAACTGGGTAAATGAGATCATAATTGTAGATACGGGATCAACCGACAAAACAGTTGCCATCGCCGAAAGCTTCGGCGCCCGTGTCTATCACCACCCCTGGGAAAATGATTTCAGCCTTCATCGGAACCAGTCCATCTCATACGCCTCGGGGCACTGGATCTTTATTATCGACGCCGATGAAGAGTTGATTCAAGAAGACGCTCATATTCTGTTGGATGCAGTTAAGAATAAAGAGCTTGATGCCATTATGATTCAGGTCGTTAGCCGTCTCCACCAAGGCCGTAGTGAGGGAATCCATAGTGTTGAACGCCTCTTCCATCGTAACGGGGTAATCCATTATGAGGGACGGGTCCACAACCGTGTTGTCGGGATTACGAAAGCCCACATCTATCCCATTCGCCTGATCCACCACGGTTACGATCTCGGCAAAGGCGATATGCGTAAGAAATACGAACGGACGGTGGCACTCCTTAAAAAGGACATAGAGGACGATCCCCTGAATCCACAGCCCTGGCATTACCTGAGCTGCTCCTATCTCACGGAAGGAATGATCGATAAGGCATTGGAATCAAGCCTTCGGGCCATCGAACTTGCCGATGACAGGGGTGATCGCAACCTCATCTTTCTTTTATCACGTTACAACGCTGCCATGTGCTTATACAGGCAGAAGGAATATGACCGGGCCGAGGAAATCGCATGGTCTGCCTTGAGCAGAGACCCCCGGCACTTCGACTCCCACTTCGTTCTTATGCTAACCAGTTATGAACGGGGCGAATGGGGCAAGGTGATCCAATATGGGGCGGAGTACCTGCGGCTTGTGCACAGGTTCCGTGCAGCCCCCGTCGAGTTTGAAAACCTTGTTACATGTTCCGTCAATGAAGAGTGGAACATGCACATCTTGATCGGTATTGCCCGGTACGAGCTGGGCCAGGTCGTAATGTTCGATGAGTCCGTCGAACGAGCTGTAATATCCGCACCGGAACGCTATGTACCACTGCGCGCTGCCGCCATCTACCTCTATAATAAAGGGTGTCGCCAAAAAGCCCGCCCCTACCTTGAGCGTGTCCTTATTGAGAAGCCAGATGAGGATACATGCCTGAGTCTTCTGCGCGACCTAGCCGCCCCAGTGCCGGTTGGGAATAAAGAGCCGACTATCAGTTGCTGCATGATTGTTAAAAATGAGGAGACCCTTCTTAAGCAGTGCCTTGAAAGTGTCAAAGATTATGTCGATGAACTAATCATCGTGGACACAGGTTCCACGGACGGAACCGTGGAGATAGCAAGGCAGTTCACGGACAAGGTCCATTTTCATCCCTGGGAGGGAAGTTTCAGCAAGGCGAGAAATCAGTCTTTGGCGTACGCCTCTGGGGATTGGATCTTCATAATCGATGCGGATGAGGAGATAGTGCAGGGAAGCGGTGAGAAGCTTAGAGAGGCCGTCCGCAGTGCGGGTCCTGCTGATGCAATTCAAGCTAATATTATCAGCACTTACAGCAACGGCGCCAAAAGCGCCAGGCATAATTCCGAAAGGCTATTTCGAAATAACGGGGTTATTCATTACGAAGGTATTGTTCACAATCGTGTTGAAGGACCGTCTAATATTAAAGAGTCTAAGATCGAATTAATGCATTATGGATACGATGTGGAGGAGAAAAAGGCACAGGAAAAGTTTGTAAGGACGAGCGATCTGCTCAAGAAACAAATTGAGGAGAATCCCGAAGATCCTAGCCCCCATCATTACCTGGGGGCATCCTATCTCTCCAGGGGAATGAACGAAGATGCCGCAAGAGAATCCATTATCGCCATTGAACTGGCGGAGCGGAAAAACGATGCGCACCCCATGTACCTTTGGGCACGCCATGACGCGGCCATCGCCTTCTTCCGGATGGGAGATCTGGACAAAGCCGGAGAATATTCACGGGATGCCCTCAGAAAGTATCCGGAGCATCTTGACTCGTACTACACCCTGACCATGATTGCCGGCGAAAGGGGAGAATGGAAGGACGTCTTTTCACATGGAGCAAGGTTCCTTGAACTCCGTGATACGTTTGAGAAGAATCCCGAGCGGGCCGGGCTGGTCGTCAATACAACCATGAGCGAAGCACCGAGTGTTCATCTCCTGATCGGACATGCCTGGTGCGCCCTAGGCGAGATATCAAAAATGGAGGACGAGTATAAACTGGCGGCAGACATCGCGGAGAGTAAATGGCAAGTCTGGTGGAATGCGGGGTGCTTTCACATGGACAGATTTCAGAATTTTGATCGCGCTCGTTCCTACCTGAACTTGGCCCTCGACGAAGCCCCTGATGAGCAGGAAATATGGTATATGCTGGCCAAGTTGAATAAGGAGTCCAAATCTTTTCAAGAGGAAAAGAAATGTCTGGACAAACTCTTCGACCTTGGAAACCGGGGTACCATGATACTGAATCGTCTTGCCTTGCTGCGGATTGAATCCAATGAGGAAGATCGGGCCCTCGAAGTCTTGAATGAAGTCCTCCGACTTGAACCAACAAACTATCCAGCCCTGTGTAACCTTGGGAGAGTCTACCAACATCGGAATCTTATTGAGCAAGCCATGGAGGCTTTTACAAAAGCTTTAAATGTGGCCTCCCATGGTATTGACCCTTTGATGGGATTGGGAGAAATCAGTCTTCAACTTGATCGATTTGATGTGGCGAGAACCTTTTTTGATAGTGTCCTTTCTCTCCAGCCGGTGCTTGTTAAGGCCCTTCTTTATTTATGTGAAATTGATTTAAGGCAAAACAGGTTATTGGATTTTGTTGGCAGATGCGATCTGATATTGAAAGAACTTAGTCTAAATAGAAATGTAAAAATAGATGACATAGAAGACATGATTGGCATTTTACTTGAGATCGATTTTGCATTGAAAGATCAGCCAGAAATTTCTTCTCAGACGAAAAGAGTAATTAGCCTGCTGCCAGTCGATTTTCAAAACTTTATATGTACAAGATTCGACAAGTTAGTAATGAATCAATCTCCTGAAAAGACTGAATATTTCCGCGTAGGGCTACAGGGTTTTATTGACAGATAAGATCATCAACCGCCGCTAATGTGTGAACTTCAATCCTATGTAAATCAGGAGCCCGTTTGCCGTCCATAAAATAAAGTTAAAGTATTCTGTATTCCTTACCGATAGTCTTTTCAAACGATAGGAAAATAAAATATCGGCGTCAAGGATGAAATTGGGAAATATTTTCCCTTTTCTTCGAAAAATATCTTCTACAAGAAACATATGTATTCTTATTTATTGATTATTTACTCGTGGCATGTGCATTGCAATAATAGAATGAAAACGATGGAGGGGGGTGAGAATGAAGAGCGGTAAGGGCGACCGGAAAAAGTAACAGTTGAAACCGGATCGATAATAATAACTTTCAAACCAATTCGGCAAGGATGCCGAAATAATTCCGCAAGGAAAAACAAAATCAAGGAGGATTAAAATCATGGGATTCAGAATTCAAAACAACATCGCGGCAATGAATGCACAGAAAAACCTCGGTATTTCCGATGCTGCTGTCGGCAAGTCTCTTGAAAAACTGTCGTCCGGTTACAGGATTAACAGAGCCGCTGACGACGCGGCAGGTCTTGCCATATCACAGCAGTTCCGGGCGGATATCGCCAGCTACAAGGTGGCAAGCAGAAACACGGCGGAAGCCAATTCCCTCCTCCAGGTTGCTGAAGGTGGAGTTGACCAGATCAGCAACATGCTTACCCGCTTGAAGGAACTGGCCACCCAGGCTTCATCGGCGAACGCCAGCTCCAACCTTAGCAAGATTAACGCGGAAGGTAACAAGCTGATCAACGAAATCGACCGCATTGCTCAATCAACGGAGTATGCGGGAACAAAGCTCCTGAACGGTACTTTCGGCGTCACAGCCTCATCTGGTGGTACTTTTACTGCTGGGTTGGGCTTCGCTGGGGTGACAGGATTGCAGTCTGGCCAGACCTATACGATGGTCGCAACTTCAACCGCATTAGGCGTATCTTCACTCACTATTACGGCGACTGTGGGTAGCGCGGCGGTCTCCCAGACGATCACTGGCTTTACGAAACCAAGCAGTGGGTCGACAAAGGAAGTGAGCTTTGCGGCCTTCGGTCTGACAGTAAAGTTCAATGACAACTTTGTTAACGACGATACCGGTGATGGCACCATGATCGCCAATGCTGGAACCGCGTCCAACTTCCAGGTGGGAGCAAAGAATAGTGCCACGGGCGACGACAAGATTGGTATCTTGCTGGGGACCGCTACAAGCACAGCTCTCGGACTCGCCGTCGATCAGCTTGATACCGCTGCACACGCTGCGACATTCATGACTACGCTTGACACCGCAATCGGTCTCCTGAATACCACGCGGGGCGATATCGGTGCGGCACAAAACAGACTTGGGTATGCCTCTGCCAACCTGGCAACAACCATTGAAAACACCCAGGCCGCAGAATCGGTCATCCGTGATGTGGACATGGCGGCTGAAATGACGAACTTCACTAAGAACCAGATCCTCGTCCAGGCCGGTACCGCCATGCTTGCGCAGGCCAACCAGTCTGCACAAAATGTTCTGTCGCTGTTCAAGTAAACTTCCCTCAGAAACCCTCAACACGAGCCCTGTAGGTTGCAAAACCTACAGGGCTTTTTTTGGCAACTTTCTTGCAATACTAGAAGTATTGCTTAAAGTTAAGGGAAGATTTTACCGATAATACCAGTGGAGGATATTCAACCATGGCAGACAGTACAAGCCTCATCAGCGGTCTTTCCAGTGGAATTGACTGGACAAGTATTGTCAATAATCTGATATCCGTTGACCACAAAAGAGTCGATCTGGTCACGGCAAAGAAAACGGCGGAGCAGGCAAAACTTACCGCTTGGCAGTCCTTGAATACTAAGTTATTGTCTCTGGATACTGCGGTCGCGGCGCTTAAAACCCCTGAAGACTTCAAGAGCTTCAAGGCTGAGTTATCCACCGACAACAGCACGGTCAAGGCCTCGGATCTTTTGTCGGTGACACCCTCCGCGTCCGCCGCTCCCGGATCATATAGCGTTAAGGTCACTGCCCTTGCCACGGCGCAGAAACTCTCTTCCAAGACATTTGCCAATTATTCCTCTGCCCTCGGCGCAGAATATGCCGGTGATCTCCTGATTAACGGCCGGGTCGTCACCGCGACTGCCACGGACACGCTTCAATCCCTGCGAGACAAGATCAACAACGCCAACACAGGTGAGACAGCTACGGGTGTTTCTGTCAGTATTGTCTCCTACGGGGCGAATGATAGTCGATTGATTCTGACGAGCGATTCCACCGGAGTCGGCGGAATCGGCCTCTTGAATGGCGGCGCCACGGATATCCTTAAGGAGTTCGGCTTCTCTGACAGCACCCTGTCCGCCAAAAACCACCTCGCCGGCGGGGACCAAAGCGATGCCTTCTCGGACACATCGACATCCATCAAGTCCCTTTTGGGTCTCTCAACGACACAAACCGCTGTCATCGGCGACATCGTCATCAATGGCCATGCTATTGGCGCCATCGACTTGAGCGCCGATACCCTGACCTCCCTCCAGACAAAATTCGCCGCTGTTGGCGTCGATGTGTCGGTCGTGAACGAAGCCGTCAACGGCAAGACAGTCTCTCGCCTAATGATCATGGGCACGGACAACACCTACACGGACAAGAACAACATCCTCCAGACCCTGGGCATTTTGAAGCAGGGCAATGGCGACCTCTACGGCGTGACGGGGAACGTGGCCAATACCGCAGAAGGTGTGGCGGTCACCTCCGCTACCCTGCTCAAGGATATCGACGGGTATCTTGGTTTCCAAAACACGGATTATGTAACCTTCACCGGTACCGGCACCACGGGCGGCAGCGTCTCCGACAGCACGTTCACAATTTCCGACACGACCACCGTGGCAGACCTTCTAACCAAAATTCAAACCCTTTACGGCGACGTCACGGCCGGCATCTCCAGCAGCGGAAAACTCGTGATCGAGGCAAATGCCCCCGGCAGCAGTTCCCTGGCCGTCGCCATCGCCATCAAGAATGCGGACACATCTCCCGAGAACACCCTGCGCTTCGATACCGACAACGATCTGGGAAGCGCCGCCCTCACAAGAAAGCGGCAAATGGTAGCGGGACGGGATGCAGCCCTGACCATTGACGGAGTGGCGATGACCTCCTCAGACAATACCGTGGATGATGCGATCTCCGGGGTCACCCTGAACCTGCTCAAGGCGGACACGGGCACGACCATTTCCCTGATGATCGGCAACGACGTTGACGCGGTAATGACAAAAATTTCGACCTTTGTCACCAGCTACAACGCCGTTTCCGCCTTTATCCAAGGCCAGCAGACCTACGATACGACCACTAAAAAGACCGGAGGGGTGCTCTTCGGAGACGGGACCCTTGCCTCCATCAAGTCCGATCTTACCTCAATTCTGGTCGGCGCGATTGGCGGCATCTCATCCAACTACTCTACCCTCGGTCTGGTGGGCGTTTCTGTGGACACGGCTGGACAACTCAGTATTGATTCCTCCAAGCTTAGCGGGTATTTGAATACCAATTTCGATGACGTGCAAAAGCTCTTTGTGACGACTGGCCAGCCGAGTTCGCCCAGCCTTGAGTTTATCGCTCAGAGCCGAAATACCAATGCAAGCGGCGACACAGGTTACGCAGTCAACATTACCCAGGCAGCCGCAAAGAGCACTTCCAACCCATCCGATGCCTCCTCCCTGACCGGCGATGAGACCCTGACGGTCACCTCGGGAACAACAACCGCAGTTGTCTCCCTGACGAACGGCATGACCATGGCACAGGTGGTCAACGCGCTCAACGACGCCCTAGAGGCGAAATATATGGGGATAACCGCAGCTCTCGACGGCAGCAATCATCTGTTTTTGACCCAGGACGCATACGGGACCAGTACTTTCACGATCGAACAGGCACAAGACCGGCTCTGGACCGGGGGGAATCAAACCGTCAACAATGGAAAAAATGTGGCGGGAACAATCAATGGCGAAGCCGCAACGGGCGCCGGGCAGGTTCTTACCGGAAACGCCGATGAAGCGAACATCGACGGCTTATCAATCAAATACACCGGTTCCTCGACCGGAAGCGTCGGTACGATCAAACTGACACTAGGTGTAGCTGAACTATACAGCCGCACCGCTTTCAATATTACTGACAACATCGACGGTTATCTGTCCTTTAAGCAGGATTCGATTGTAAGCAACATGAGCAGCTACGATACGCAGGTCGGCGAGATGGAAGCAAGGTTGGCACTGAAAAAAGAGGCGCTGCTTGCCCATTATGCCGTCATGGAAACGGCGCTGAACAAATTATCAAGCCAGAGTACCTGGCTGACGGGACAGGTAGCGCAGCTCAATAAATCAACCTGACAACGCAGGAGTTGTATCATAAGGAGGATAAACAATTATGTATGAAGCAGCCGCAAAATCCTATCGACAAACGAATTACCTTTCTGCAGATCCCCTCAAGCTGGTCCGTCTGTGCTATGAAGGGGCAATCGCTAGCCTTAAACTGGCGCGGGAAGCCTATATCGCCCGTGATTATGAAGCTAAAGGGAAGGCATTGATAAAAACCCTTGATATCATCCACGAGTTGAACGCGTCTCTTGATATGGAAAAGGGGGGCGACGTCGCAAAGAACCTGCGGGCGCTGTATATGTATATGACTCAGGCCCTTATCGACGCCGATGTCAAAAAAGATCTGAAAGTTTTTGATGCGGTGATCCACCTGTTGGAGGAACTGGGATCCGCCTGGCAAGAACTTGCCTTTGGGCAACCTGAGAGCGTAAGTACTTCACCATCCGCGATTCCCAACGAAGCAAAGAAGACGGCCGTGGTCAGCCGCATGGCGTGGAGCGCGTGATGCATGAACATGTTATAAATAATCAGGCTGACATCAATCATATTCTGGAAGAAAAGTTGCGGTCCTACGCCGAGTTCCTAGCAGCAACCCTTCGGCTTAAAGATGCCTTTGAAGCGGAGGATATGGGCAAGGTGGAACAACTGACCGTGCAACGTGAAGATATGATCCGCTTCGTCAATGGATTGGATTATCAAGTGAATCAAACTTATCGTGACAAGGGCGGCGGTGGTAAAAAACAGTCAGTAATTGCTGACGCTTTAAACGAGATATTGCAGAGAATCAACGCAGCTAACAAAGATTGTGAAAAAGTCGCAACTTTAAAGTTAAATTTGGCAATGGGAGATCTTGCAGCAATTCACCGGCAAGAGAAAGTGATGTCCGGATATGCCAGTAAGCCACGCGGGATACCGAAGTTTCTCGACGTACGGACATAAATATCAAATACACTTAAGTTTTTCTTATAGATGCCGATTGAAGGATTGAAGGATAAATATTAAAGGGAGGTGATAGAAGGTGAATATCGGCGCCATAAATACCGCAACCGCCACGACGGGCGTTCAGGTGGCTATAGCAATGCCGCTTCCGGGCAGCTCTAAAGAGGGTCGGCCAGCGGTGCAGGAAGAGCAGCATTCCACAGAAAATGAACGAATGAAACAGATGGTTCAGGAAATGCAGGGCCATATTGACAACATGAACGTCAGCCTTGAGTTTGCCACATATGGAGAGAATGGGAAAAATATTGCCGTAGTAGTTGCAGACAAGGATACGGGCGAGGTGATCCGCGAAATACCCTCGAAAGAGCTTCAGAATCTTTACGCCAAAATGCGAGAAATAACCGGTATCATCTTTAACACGCAGGCCTGACACCGTAATAACATGTTCACGTGTGATACCCGCAAGATCGAGATATAACATTCCTTACGAAATATTGTATCGTACAGGATATTGTTCGTCTTCAAGAATAACCTGACTTGCCAATTTTTTCTGTTTGTTTATAACCAAAGGGGCGCGTAGGTTTGCGGTCATCTTTACCGGTTCCGAACGAACGGTAAGAATGACCATGAGTTCGATATCTTCCACATTATCTACTTCCAGCAGTTCAATCGTCCAGTCGTCAATTTCAGGCTCATAGTCCGATTTAACGATGAAGGGGTTCATCGTAATGAAGGCGATTGAACTGTCTTCCAGAGATTGAAACCAATGAAAAGGGCTTCCCTTTTCATGAACAATCATCACAAATCTCTTCAAACTATTATAACCAAGTATTCCAGCTCTCATCTCGATGATTTTTAACTCATCAACCTCAATCTCACCAAAACGACTTGTTTGAATCTTCATCTGAAAATGCCCCTTTTCATAATTCTTTGTAGTGGTTCGCTGCAATACACGTTACGTTGTAAACCGTCGTATCTTTAGGTCTTTTCAATATTGTCCTTATATTCTGACAAAATATCGTCTATCTGTAGAGAATGATACCGGGTTGATTCCCGGTTCTGTTCTTTAATTATCTGATATAATTCTTCGCGATATACCTTAGTTTGCCTTGGCGCCTCAACCCCTATACGAACATGCCTCCCTTTGATGTCCAGTATGACGATCTTTATATCGTCCCCTACAGCTATAACTTCTCCCAACTTCCTTGTCAGGATCAACATTTTTGCCTCCTGCTGCTATTTTAGAAAGTTAATAATTGAGTTACTCGATATTTTTGACGCCACTTCATAGGCTGCCTGCAAGGCGACCTGTTTCATGGAAAAGGTAGTTGCCAGTTCCGCAACATCTGCATCTTCAGTTGCCGAAATCAGAGAAGTCATATTCAACTCCAGTTCCGACAAATTGCTTTTTGCCATCTCCATCCTGTTCGCCCTCGAACCACACTTTGCAGCACATAAAATAATCTGATCTTGGGATGCCTTCATATCACCAATTGCTGCCGATATTCCACTAACATTATTGTCCGTCAATGCATCCTTAAAACTTTGCAATGACTTGAATACGTCGATGCTACCGCCGCCTTTGTCTGTAAATGCCTCCGCGCCGGTAATATTATAATTTACAGAAGAATTCTTGTTTACAGAGACATTAAGCGCACCGTCGTCTCCCTTATAATAGCCCGCAGTGTTGGCATTGACATAAAAAAGATCATTTGCTGCAAATACCCCGTCAGGGAAAGTCAGTTCAATTCCATCGCCAATGACGAGGTTGGGAGCATCAATGGCTCCGGCCGCGCTTTCCGCACCCCAGTTCTTGCCGCCGTCGCTGGATATCATGTACTTAGCCGCCGTTTGATCACCACCTGTAGTGATTTTCAAAACATATGATTTGTTTGTACCACCCGTATATGTTCCGCTCTGCGTAACATTGGCTTTATAGCTATTCGCCTCCCCTCCGACGGGAGCATCTATCGTCGCAACGGCCTCTGTAGACTCAAAGGGCTTGACATTGCTTCGTGAGCCGGCAAATAGGTATCTGTCTCCCAACTGGGAATTAGCGAGAGAGCGCATTTCATCCATTAGATCTTGAACTTTCTGAACGGTTATTTTCCTTGTATCCGCATTTGCCGTTGCCGTGGCCTGGGATACGGCCAATGAGCGCGCTTCCGTCAATATGTCATTTGCGTTGTTGAGTTTTCCTTCCGTGGCCGACAGCCATGAATTGGTGTTGTCGATATTGCGCTGATATTGGCCTATGGCTTGATTTGTCTGTTTAAAACCCAGAACTCTCGTCGTCCCGAGGGAGTCATCAGAAATCTTGTTGATATTCTTCTGACTGGAAAGCTTCTCCATAACATTCTGGTATTGCCTCCTGATGTTAAAGAGATTGTCAATGACAGAAGTGAATTGGGCGTTATCGGTAACACGGAGACTCATGGCTCACACCTTTATTTGATTTTTTATTTACCCAGATTCATGAGCGTATCCAAAAGCTCATTCACCGTCTGACAAAGCCGTCCTGCAGCATTGTATCCCATCTGATATTTAATTATGTTCATCATCTCTTCGTCAACAGAAACACCCGACATCGAATCGCGATGACTGACCAACTGGGTAAGGATGGTATCCTGATGTTCGGCATTGCTATTTGCGTCCGCAACATCACGTCCTATCTGTCCAACCATGGACCCATAATAACTGCCAAAGGTCGCAGTATCGCTGTTCATGAGCAATTGATCTTTCATGGCTGAAATTTCCTGGGCAATCTCACCATTGCCTGATGAAACAACTGCGGAAGCGGCGATCCTGTTTACATCGTCGATAATTTCATTCTTCACGGCCATGTTTTTGGCTATATTGTCTGATCCGGCGGGGACGAAGAAATCATTGCCTGTGTTCTGGTAGGCGTCATACCCTGCTTTGTGCAAATTATTCACCTGGGTAATGATCTCCTTGGCAAGATCATCGAGGTTATTCTGATAATCGGGTATAAAATCATCCCGCACATTAAGCAGGGCGGCAAGCTTTCCCTTGTCTCCCGCAGACAGAATCTGATCCATACTCTCGGTGGGTGATTGCTTGGAGACAACGTGTTCATTTTTGAAATCAAGCTCCCAGGCAAGGTTACCCGTCACTATCTGCTTGCCATTTGGCAAGAAAACATTTAGGGCACCATTTGAGTCAACTACATAATTCAAATCGATTAGTTGACTTAATGACTTTAAACTTTCCGAACGTGCGTCCAATAAACGGTTTGATTCTCCACTAACATTGCCTCTTTCTGTAATGGCTTTATTCAGGTCGGCAATGCTGCCGGTTAATTTGTTTATTTCCGAGATGGTGTCTTTAATACTCAGATTCGCATCTTGTTTAAGATCTTGTAGATCCGAGGTTATCGTGTTGAATCTGGTGGCAAGTTCTTCCGACACGGAAACAAGGGCGTCCCGCTCCACCTGACCGCCGGGATTGATCGCCAGGTCATCCCATGCCCCCCAAAAACGTCCCATAACATCGTTTAGTCCGGCGCCTTTAGCCTCATTAAAGATTAATTCTATTCTTCCCAGCAAACTGCTTTCCGTTTCGCTATAGCCTGCTTTCTGTTGCTGATCCACGATCTGCACTTCCAGGTAACTATCAAAGAATCTGTCAACTTTAGTGACCTCGACACTCATCTGGGTATTTGTCGCTCCACCCTGTACGTCACCTGTTGCCCTGATAACAGGACGCTGGCGACTGTAACCGGGGGTGCTGACATTGGCGATATTACCGCCCGTCACATCGATCGCCATCTGATAGGAGGCAAGGGCATTTCTTGAAACTTGTAACAGACCACTTAGCGACATGATTCTATCCTATACTGTTGAGTATACGTCCATAGCTTACGTTATTTGCAAATTTTCCTGAACTCCCATAGGCCGAGGCCGGATGCATCAGATTTTGCAGTAACTGCGCCCAGCTATTTACATACCCTGCCGATGCTGCCGCCAGGGATTGATTTGCCTTGTTTTTTTTGAGTACATCCTGGATTATATTCGAAAGGCGGAGCCATAATTCTTCCAATTTCTCTTTTTGAGCCCCTTCTACCCTCTTGATCAGCAGACTCATCGTGATCCTGGAGTCCTGAATGTTGAATGCCGCGCCAATTTCTCTTAAAATATCTCTTCTTGATCTTTCGAGTACCATACTCTTTCTAACGATCATTTCTTTGCGGGTATTGCTTGCGATCAGTTCCTGAAGATTAGACCGGATCAACACCCCTTTTTCATCGTCCAGGATTCCCAGGAGAAGTTCATAATTGCAACTTTCATCATCCATGATGCCCAGAAGGGAATTGAGGAGCTCTGCTTTACTCATATCTGTCCTTTCAGAAGAGGTAGTTGAAATAGGTTCTTTGTATCTTGATTTAGCAAAGGTTATGCCACTGATGAAATAATGCCCATGGATCACACAAGTCACTATATTTACTTGCATATATATTACTTCGCAGGATGTGTGGTCAGAATTTGGACTGTCTTAAGGTGAGAGAGGTTCTTTTCAGTGCAACCGGGCGGAAAATATTTCCCACCCGGATGACCATTTTGGGCTACGCAAAGATGTCGATCAGCGATTCGGCAACGATCTTGGTGATTCCGGCGAAATCGGCCGGTAGTTCCGATCCAAATCGGCCACCTTAATCGGAGCGAAGCGACGCTGGTTTTTAGTTCTT
>JANXZC010000001.1 GCA_025355725.1 Syntrophus sp. (in: bacteria) | reverse complement strand
TGGACTTCCGCCTCAATGCCGGGGAGGAAAAAACACTGGCAATACCGATGGCGATGACGGAGGTCTTGAAGGGGGATGTTTCCTATCAGATGATCGTGCGCTATGAAGAGAACAACACCCAGTACGCCAGGGAGGTGGAAGGAAA
The DNA here is from genome assembly GCA_025355725.1 of Syntrophus sp. (in: bacteria). GTDB lineage: Bacteria > Desulfobacterota > Syntrophia > Syntrophales > UBA8958 > UBA8958. The sequence continues at coordinate 25,811 of JANXZC010000001.1, read as the reverse complement.
GATCCGTGTGGAGGAAAGGCCGGTTCTGTTCAAGGCCTTCCTTGTGGCGGGACTGGTGGTACTGATCTGCGTCCTCGTTGTTTTCTTTTATTGGCGAAAAAAACCTGACGGCAAACGAGAGAAAGACTTGAGCGGCGGCAATGTGCATGGGCCGGGATGAAAACATGGAGCTTTTTTAAATTCTGTGTTACAATGGATAAAAATGCGAAGGGTCACTGACCTACCTCCAGAGCCCAACCGCTGTTGCCGGTCTGCGGGGGTCCGACGGAGACTTCGGCTACGACAATGTCAGAACCTACCTGAATATGTACAGCGGCGACGCCGCCATAGTTGGCAACGTCATCCGTGGCTTCTTCGATAACCCCGGCATCAGCGCGGCGCAAAAGAGCAGCGTTTACCAGTCGCTGCAGAGGGCATACCAGCAGACCGTGCAGGCCCAGGCAGAGCCGCCGACGGTACTTAAACCGGTGGTAGAGGCACAGGCCAGGATTGCCGCCCTTGATGTGGCCCAGCAGGTGGCCGCGATCATGAAGAGTAACCCTGATACGGCCGTTGCGGCCCAGGCTACTCAGGCATTGGTTACATTGGGCACTATTACTGCTACGGTCCGGACTGACCTGGGTAAGGCCATAGGCGACGCGCAAAAGGCAGGCGTTACGGTTCCCACGACCACGACCACGGTCCCCGCAACGACAACCACAGCCCCCGCGCCCACAACGGCGCCAACGACCGCGGCCAGTACGACATCGACCAGTACGACCTCAACCACATCCACCACGTCATCGATGTCTACGACGACCATATGCCCAAGCCCGCCCTGCGAGCCCAAGCAATAGTCAAAACTTAAAATAACTGTAAACGCGGCAACACAGATACCGCCCCCCCGGGGGCGGTATCTGTGTTTTTACGTGTGTGTTTTGTTCTTGTTCAGCGTTTCAGTTCTTTTTTACATGCATCCTGTAAAGGCCGTAATGGTAGTGCTGTTCCTGTGCGGTGGCGATCTCCTCCATGACGTATGCCGCCATTAAGTCTTCGCAAAGCTTCCGGTTGGGATCACGCTCTGTGTTGCACCAGAAGTTGAAGTGAAAATACACCTGTCCCGGGTACCTTTCCATGAGCTGCCGGACGAGCTCCGGGTCCTTCAGGCCGACATTACTCTGAATGGCGCTCTGTCCCCAGAGGAGAAACATGTTGGGATTATGGGTCAGGACAATGGAGCGGTTCGGCATCTTTTTTGCGAACTCCCAGGCGTACTGGTGATCAAAGCGGGCCGCCCAGGCCTCCTGTCCGACCGTTCGGATCAAGGGCAGGAATGATAACCATGAGAATAGAAGAACCATGATGATCAGGGCGCCGGCGTATTTTTCTCCGGCTCCGGGATTGCCGCGTTGTCTCAGGGCCGCGAACCATTCCATAAGTAACCCGCCACCAAGTCCCGCCAGAATCGCCATCGGCATGAACGTCAACAGGGCGAACCGCACGTCTGTGCCGAACCGGTAGCTTCCCGCATAAAAGAAAAGAAAAATCCCCCAAAAAAGGACCAGCCAGGCCAGGATCACCGCCGTCCAGCGGCGAATCCCCTTGCCGGACAGACATCCCATGAGGGCCAAAATGGTGATCATAAAGGGAAACTGCTCATTGTTCAGATAATATGGCCCATTGACCCCTATGTTGCTCATAAAAAAGGCACTGGAAAACTTTGCCCCCGCCGCCCCCCATGAATGGCCGCTCATGGCATAAAGATGGAAAACATGGGGCATGAGGAAGAGGACAGTTAATAATCCCATGGCCCAAACATGAAGTTTCAGGAGCGTTCTTGGCGAAAGGACAAGGATAGCGATAGCAGCCCAAATGGCGATCAGTCCGGATTCCGGTCGCATCTGGCATGCGAGGGGCAGGGTAAGGGCAAAAAGATAGAAGTGGATCTTTTTTTCTGAGCGTAGATAGGAGATGAGAAAGAGAGCTGTCAAACCGCCGAAGAAAGCAGCTGACGGTTCTGCGGCAGCCGTGTTCGTCCAGATGAGATTGTGGGGGATGATGGCATAGACCAGGGCGCCAAGGAGAGCGGGGAAAAAACGATCCGTAAGGCGCCGTACAATCAGATAAACGATTAAAACGCTGCCCGAAAAAATTAGGTTGTTCAGCATAAAGACATAGGCTTCATTAACGCCGAAGGCCTGAAACAGGAGGCTCACGAGGAAGGGCCAGCCGTTAGGATCTTTGTTGTACTCCATCCAGTTGCCCTGATAATCGCCGTAATCGAAGACCCCATAGTTGCACATGGCTGCCCGATTGAGGTAAGCGATGTTCTGGCCGATATTGGCATAGATGTCCTCATCGTAGAAGAGGCGGTGAATCTGTGGGGAAAGAAAGTATGCGGCGCTAAAGGCAGTGACGAGAAGAAGGGTAGGGATCAACCATTCGCGGCTCTCCGTAAAAAGTATGCGGACCTGCTTGCTAAAAATAAGACCTTTGCCCCGGTTGTTTGTGCTGTCATAAATTTTGCCGCTTTGGCAAGCATCTTCCCCAGGATGGGCATAAGTATTTCGCCCGTTCATCCACCAGAAAAGCAAGCCTGCAAATAACAAGATAAAATTGAGGCGGAGGGTCCAGGGCATCCAGATCATCAAGGACTCTTCAATGGCAGTTTTGGGATAGTAGTCGATAATATAGACAGCGCCACCGAGGATAAGAAGGTAGAGGACAAAAACGCAGATTCCGAAGAGATCTTTTGTTTTCATTAGTCCGCCTTCATGTTTTCTACCAGGACATCCTCGATGACGAGATAGCGGATGCCGGTCCGCTGCAGCATGTCGAGAGCTTCCTTAGGAGTACAGACCACCGGTTCGCCGTGGATGTTAAAGCTCGTGTTGAGCAATACGCCGTAGCCCAGGATTATTTTGATCTGCTTAAGGAGATCCCTGTAGAGGGGCTGCTCGTCCCCGACAAACTGGGGGCGGCAGGTCCCGTCGATATTAATGACTCCCGCCATTTTTTTCATCTCTTCATCCCGGACCCGGAAGGCCATGGTCATGAAGGGGTTGTCGCCAAGGTTCAGCCCCTCCGTGTGGAGGAGCGACGGGGCGTCTTCGGCGAGGATGCTGGGGCAGAAGGGTTGATACCAGACCCGCTTTTTCAGGAGGAGATTGAGGCGGTCTTTGATATTGCTGTCATCGGGCCGGGCGAGGATGCTGCGATTGCCCAGGGACCGCGGGCCGATTTCCATCCGTCCCTGGAACCAGAGGATGATTTCTCCTGCGAGGATGAGGCGGGCCGCCGTCTCCGGAGCACTGTCTATCCGACGGAACAGGAGATCGCCGTTTTGGTGTGCTTCCGACGATATAAAAGCCGATGCCGGTATTTCTGAAGAGACGTCCTTTATGGCCGCGGATTCAGCTACGTTGCGGCCTTGAAGGGCGGTCCAAACTTCTTCAGTCGTAAAGGACGGGCCAAGGGCGAGACTCTGCAGCTTATATCTTGAAATGCCGTAGCGGTCATGATTCATGAGCATGGCGGCGCCGATGGCGAGCCCGCCATCCCCCATGTGGGGGAAAACGTAGATGTTTTCCACCTCCTGCTGTGCGGCGAGCTTCATATTCATCTTGATATTGGAAAAAACGCCTCCTGCCGCCGCGATTTTCCTGTGGCCCGTTTTCGCCAGGGCTGCCGCGACAAGATCGAGAACGCATTTTTCGAGTACCCGTTGGGCCATGGCGGCGAATTGCTCCGAAGGATAGCTCCAGATGATCTTTTTCATCTCCCGGAACATAGCCGTGGAGGAATAAGGAGTGACAATGTCCAGATCTTTCGTCTTGATGACGGACATCAGGGGATTCTCTTCATCCGCAATGGGATAGGCATAATTGGCCAGGGCCATGACCTTTCCCTCGTCTTCCAGCTCCCGCATATTCATGAGATTGGTAACATGTTCGAAGAAGATTCCCAGCGAGCGGGAGGCGGGCAGGGACTTGATGAGGGAAAGCTTTTCGTTCCGGAAAGACCAGAGGGAACCGCAGCAGCCGTCTCCGACGCCATCGAGGGTTATCGCCAGACATTCCGGGAAGCCGGAGCAAAAGGCTGCCACAGCATGGGCTTTGTGGTGGTCAACCCATTCGAACAGGTATCGGGAAAATCCCATTTCCCGCAGTCGATCTTCCATCCAGGACAGGCTAAGTCGGCGTGAAATTACATTCGGAGCCAGTTCCGTGAAGCGGTATTTAAAAGTTTTTTTGAAAGCGTCCAAGGAACGGGGAGGTTGCTTCCGGCGGCGAATAAGGTAGTACTCCTCTTTAAGGTTCGGGAAGATCCGCGTCAGTGTCTTGGCCGGGTCCGTTGTCGAAGCGGCAATAGCCTTGATATCGGGGGGCTTCAGTCCGGCGAAGTCGAGACATGCCCGGATGGCGAGGTGGGGAAATCCGACTTCCAGCTTCCGGCGGCTCAGGCGCTCTTCGTTGATGGCAAAAACTATTTCTTCGCCCTTGAGGAGGGCAGCTCCTGCATCGTGGCCGTCCCAGATGCCCAAAACATAATTGTTTCCCAAATGTAAAATCCCCCCCGACGAAATTTACCGTGTCCAGCCAAGAAACCCTTTCATTGCTGCAGGGACGCTTTTCAGCGCCCTCCATTCCGCCATGGAAAGGACATTGAGTGCAGCCTGTGGCCGTCCATAGAACTTCCGGAAGGCGAAACGGCGGAAATCATCTACTTCAGCCGCCGGCAAACCCGGCAGATCCATGACGGCGCTAGCCTGGGAAGACGACGAATCCTTCCTCAGCCAGCCCTCGCGCTCGGCCTCGGCGTGGAGCCCGGTTCCCGGAAAAGGCGCAGCCGTGTAAAATTGGGCGATATCCAGGGGAAGTTCAAGGGCGAGGGCCAGAGTTTCCGCCATGGTGCCTTTACTTTCCCCCGGGAGGCCGAAGATAAAGTGGCCCGCCACGCGAATACCCGCCTCTTTTGCCCATAGCACAGCCTTTCTCGATTGTGCAACGGTCATCTTCTTTCCCGACCGAGCAAGAATACTGTCGTTTCCAGACTCCAGACCAAAGGAAATCATCCACAGGCCCGCATTTTTCATCAATGCGAGGGTCTCTTCATCGATGGTGTCAACACGACTGTTGCAGGTCCAGGAAATGCGCAGGCGGCGCGCGATTACGGCCCGGCAGAATTCCCTGACATACTCCCGGTCTGCGGTGAATGTGTCGGCCCAGATGAATATTTCATTGATGCTATATGTCTTTATGTTTGTCTCTATTTCCCGGAGAACGTTTTCGATGGGGCGGCGCCGTAATTTCGTGCCGTAGTAAAGGGGGGCGGTGCAGAAGGTGCAACGGTAAGGGCACCCCCGAACCGGGGCGACCATGAGAAACGGCCGTCCCTTCAGGGGCAGGCGATAGGAGCAGTGATCGACGAGGCGCCACGCCGGGGCGGGAATGGTTGCCGGTTCGAGATAATCGGCATCAGGATTATGTTGTATAAGTTGTTTTTTGCGATATGAAATCCCTTTGACGTTTTCCCAGCGGCTGCGACCAGCGCGGCAAAGATTCCCGATGATCCCTTCCGGCTCCCCCCGGATAACTATGTCCACTGCGTTTTCCGAGAGGGCTTCTTCCGGTCGGGCGGTAACGTGGGTTCCCATGACTGCCGTGACCGTTGTCGGAGATATCCCCTTTATTAACCCGGCGACGAGAAGATCGGAATACAGGGTCGGCGTCGCTGTGCCCCAGATGGCAAAATCGGAACGATTTTTCTCTATGAGCAGCGGGATGTCTGTTGTCTTCATTCCGAGGGCGGGAAAATCAACGACCTTTACGGTATGACCGTCCCTCACAAGCAGGGCCGCCGCCGTAGTCAGGGACAGGGGCGGCCACTGGGTGGCCCATACACCCGCTTCCTGGGTACAGCGGCCTTCCCGTGTGAAACCGCCGCCGCCGGGCGCCGGGGGATTGAAGAGGAGAATATAGGCCATAGATGACTAAAAATAAAGGTACTTGACCATGCTGTAAACATATCGGAAGGCCACCTTGCGAACGCTGATCTTTGAATATCCCGCCTTCCGCATATGTTCGTGCGAGGGAACCTCGGCCATGCGGTAACCCTTCTTCAGGGTTTTGATGATCATCTCCTGCTCGATGGTGGTGATGTTTTCCTCGAGTCCGAGCTGGCGCAATACCTCAGTCCGGACGGCGCGGAAGCCGTTCTGGCTCTCCGATAGACGGACATGGAAACGTTTGTTGATGCAGGCGGTGATTAAGGAGCTGCCCATGAGACGGAAACACTCGTCGAAGCCGCCGTGGAGTTCGCTGGAACCGCCGATGAGGCGTGAACCGGAGACATGGTCTGCCTCGCCGTCGAGAATGGGGCGGACAATAGCCGGTATATCGTCGGGATCATGAGAGCCATCGGCGTCGATAAATACGGTGACCTCTCTTGTCAGATGGGGAATGACCGTCCGGATCGCTTCGCCTTTTCCTTTTTTGTGATCCAGGACGATCCTGGCCCCCATGGATCCGGCGACCTCGGCAGTATTGTCCGTTGAGTGTCCATCCACTACGATAATATCATTCGTATAGGGGCGGACACCCTCGATAATAGCCGCAAGAGTCAGACCCTCATTCAGGGTAGGTATGACGACGCCTATGCGATTAATGTCTGTTTTATTTAACACCATAAAAATGCTATTCTGCCTCCAATCAGATTTAAAATATTTATAAAAATTACTTGACACAATTACAATCTGCCCTTAATAGTACCCAGCTAAAAGTAAAAAATCAACAGGTATTTTGCTGTTCAGTAATCGGTGGTTTTGGAAGTGAAGAAAAGGAGGGTGATATTATTGTGAAAAGAGACATTATATTTTCTTGTGTGGTCGCGGTAATCCTGCTGCTAATCCCCACGATGCTTTTGGCACAGGGGAATATCAATTTCGGGAATCTCAAGGTTATCCCCATTATCGAGGGCCAGGTCGTTTACGATGACAACATCTATATGAAGAATGGAAACGACACCCCTACCGATATTACCAACAAAAAGGTTTCAGATCTTATTTATCACCTCAAGCCCGGTTTGCTGTTGAATTTCAACCTGCCCGAGCGGGGCGACATCAAGCTTGGCTGGAACGGCGACTGGGCCTTTTACAACACGGAGAACAAAAATAACTGGAATAACCAAACTTTCGCTCTCGGTGTTGATTACAAACCACCATCAGGGTTGATATTTGGCGTGAATGAGGAATTCCGGCTGAAGCAGGACCCGTACGGCGCTCCCAACCAATACGACGTGGGCCGTGTGACGAAAAGATGGGAAAACGATCTCAAGAGCAAGCTGGGCGTCGCCTGGGGTAACAATACCTTCCGGACTATTATACTTTATAACATGTACGAACAGCAGTATTTCAGCAATTTTGACGCTTCACAGAATTACACACTCAATGAATTCGGCTTCAGCGCCGAGGGCCGATTTCTTCCCCGGACGTGGGGGTTTGTGCGTTACCTCTATGGCATGCAGAATTATGCGTCCTTTTACGGTGCTCAGACGGATGGTGTATATCTTGCCGGATTTCCCGACGATCGTAAAGCTGATTTCAAATATAATCAGGTCAATGTCGGTTTAAGCTGGGATCAGGGCTCTAAACTGTCGGGTGAGTTATCCGTCGGCTATATGTGGAAAAGGTACAATAACAGCCTTGATACGGCGGGAAATGTCCGGACCGACCGTGATACCTGGGTGGCGGCGACGAACATCAACTTTGACGCGACGGCCACGACGGTTCTCAGTTTAAATCTCGCCCGGACCACAAGAGACCAGGCCGCCGATTCAAGCACCTTTTTCTATGACACAGGCATCGGCTTCAACGTCCGGCAGACCATTCTTACGAGGTTTTTCGCGACAGCCGGTGTTCTTTACAGCCTCAATGACTACAACACCGCGCCAACGGGTTATACTAACATAGGCGACAGGTCGGACAAGAACTATATTGCTAATGCCGGTCTCGACTATAAGATACGGGAATGGTTAACCTGCGGCATAGCTTACAAATATAACAAGAAAACATCAAATTACCAGAACTTTGAATTTGTCGACAATCAAGCGATGGCCAATGTTAAAATTGTTTATTAACCACAGGAGGGAGAAGAATCCTATGAAGAATCGAATGCTTTACAAGAAGACATTGTTGGTCGCGACGTTTTTAATGGCCGGCCTGATCCTTCTCTACGCTTCCCCGGCAGCGGCGGCCATCGGCAAGATTACCAGCTTTAAGGGGGATGCGATTGTCCAGTCGGGGGCGGCCATCACCAAGGTGACCAAAGCGGGCATGCCCTTGAACGATGGCGATGCCATTACGACGCAGAACGGTGAAGTGAATGTCACCTTTAACGATGGCGCGGTCATGAAGGTTAATCCCTATGCGAACATCCTCCTCCAGGAGCGCCAGGAGCAGAGCGGCTTCTGGATGTTCAAGACGACCTATACGGCCCGGCGCATTACCTGCATGGTCGGTAAGATATGGTTCAAGTCCGGCGCCTCCAACACGAAGAACTATCTCCAGACCCCGACGGCGGTGGCTCGTCTGCAAGGGTCCGATGGTGATTTCGGCTACGATAACGTGAGAACCTACCTTAATATGTACAGCGGCGACGCCGCCGTGGTCGGGAGCGTCATCCGGGGCTTCTTCGAGAACCCCGGCATCAGCGCCGCGCAAAAGAGTAGTGTTTATCAGGCCCTGCAGACAGCCTACCAGCAGACCGTCCAGGCCCAGGCTGCGCCGGCGACGGTGTTGAAACCGGTAGTCCAGGAACAGGCTAAGCTGGCAGCCCTCCAGGTGGCTCAGGACGTCGCCACGATCATGAAGAGCAACCCCGATCCGGTCGTTGCCGGCCAGGCCAGCCAGGCATTGGTTGTCGTAGCAACTGCGATCACCCAGACCCAGAACGCTCTGGCGAGGGACACGACTATCGCCCAGCAGGCTGGCGTCACTGTCCCCGCCACAACGACTACGGTGCGTCCCACAACCACGCCCACAACGGTTCCGGTGACGGCGGCCAGTACGACATCGACGAGTACGACATCAACGACGTCAACGACGTCATCGATGTCAACGACGACCATATGCCCAAGCCCGCCGTGCGAGCCCAAGCAGTAATCAACACCTCTAAAATCAGTGTGTATGTAAAGACATGGATACGGCCCCCCGGGGGCTGTATCCATGTCTTTTGGTGAACACAATTTCTTTGCAATTTGAAGTTAACTATATTAGAGACAACTGCAAATAATTAAGAAAGCTAATAAAAGGCAATGAACCTGAAGAATGATTTCTCCCTGAAGCGACTTGTATTTATATCCCTCTGCTGTCTTGCCCTTTACGCATGCGCAGGCGGTAACGTGGTGACGGTTACGGAGGTCAGCGACTCCGCCCAGGCCATTAAGGCCCTGGAACTGAAAAAGGCCGATGTGGCCAAATTCGAGGAGTACAAAAAGACTGCTGTCGCCAAGGACCCGGGCACAAGCACCATTTCCGACCTCATCCAGAATAGCGCTTCCCTGAGTGTTTCCGATTATCTGGCCAAATATCCCGATGGAAAAGATGCGATCAGCGATTATCGGATCGGGGGATACGATGTCCTGAGTGTAATTGTCTATGAAGAAAAGGATCTCTCCCGGGAGAACGTCCGGGTTACGGCGGAAGGGGAAATTACCTTTCCCCTCATCGGCCGGATGAAGGTAGTTGATTTGACCACGACGGAGGTTGAACGCCTTATCACGAAACTGCTGGCGGAAAAGCAATATCTCCTCGACGCCCATGTATCCGTCATGGTCGTTAAATATGAAGGGCGGAAATTTTCCGTTCTGGGCGCCGTTGCCACTCCCGGTCTTTACCCCCTCCAGGCCCGGGAGCGGGTCCTCGACGGCATTTCAAAGTCGGGAGGACTGATGTCGTCATCCATGAGAGGGTCAACAGGGGCAAGGGATGAATCTCTGGCCTTGGAGGGAATGATCATCCGCACCATTAACCACGGAAAACCCGATGAAAAAAAGATCATCATCAACTTTGATCTCCAGGGGCTCCTGAAGGGGCGGGATCAGAATGCCAATATCTTCCTTGCCGAAAATGATGTCCTCTACATCCCGACGGCAGATTTCTTCTACATCATCGGCGAAGTAAAAACGCCTGGTTCGTACTCCTTTACGAAGAAGGAGATTACTATCGCCGAGGCCATCAGCATGGCCGGCGGCTTTACCCGGATCGCCTCGCGGAACAAGACGCGTGTCGTCCGGGTGGAAAAAGGCGTCGAAAAAATATTTGAAGTCAAGATGGACGCCATCACCCAGTCCGGAAAGATGAGCCAGGCCATGAGCATTAGACCCAATGACCTGATCATCGTGCCGGAGAGTTTCTTCTAAGGAGATCATTGCAACGAATGGAAATCGGCCAGAAAAATATCAATATTCAAGACTACATCCGGGTTATTCTGAAACATCAGTGGACCATCCTGACCGTTTTTGCGGTGATCGTCGTCAGTGTCACCATCTTTTCTTTTACGGCTACGCCGATCTACAGGGCCACAACGAGAATTATCATCGAAAAGGAGAATCCAAAGGTCGTCTCCATTCAGGAGGTCATGTCCGTCGATTCCTCCGGCCTTGACTACTACCAGACCCAGTACAAGATCCTGGAAGGCCGCGGCGTGGCCAATGAGGTCATCAAGCGCCTGAACCTGGATAAAAGCGAGGAGTTCAACCCCAAGCCGGGGGTCCTGGGCGTGATCTGGAACTGGATCACCTCCCCTATCGACTACATTGGGTCTCTCCTGAAGACGGGGCAGCCCCTTAATGTCCCGGCGGGGAGCATTTTGGGCATTGCGGAACCTTATTCGCCCCTGGTCGGGGTCGTTGCCAGTCGGATAACCGTCAGCCCCATCCGGAACAGCCGCCTCGTCGATATCAGCTTTGAGAGCAAGGAAAGGGTCCTTGCCGCCCAGGTCGCCAACACCGTCGCCCGGTCCTATATCGATTTAATGCTGCAGTCGAAGGTGAAGGCGACCCAGGATGCCATGTCCTGGCTCAATCAACAGATCGAACTGGAGAAAACGCGTGTGGAGAAGGCCGAAGCGGCCCTTTTGAGTTTCAAAGAAACAAAAGGAATCACGACGGACTTTTCCAGCAATGTCGAGTCCATCACCGCCCAGAAGCTGGCAGTACTGAACAATCAGGTTGTCGAGGCAACAGCGAAGCGGGTGGAGGCGGAGACCCGTTTCCGCCAGGCTAAATCCATGGAGGGCAATCCCGATTCCCTGGGTTCCGTAGCCGAGGTATTGAATAATCTCCTCATTCAGGACATTAAAAGACAGGAAGTGGAGATATACAAGAAACTATCCGAACTCTCCAAGCGATATGGCGCCAATCATCCTCAGATCATTGCCCTGAACAATGAAATGAAGACCCTGAACGAACGTAAGGCAAGCGAGATCCAACGGATAGTGACTGCTCTCAATAATGAGTACCGCGTGACCCTGGCCCGTGAACAATCACTGCGGGCGGCTATGGCTCAGCAAAAAGGCGAGAGCATGAGCATGAATCAGGAGGCCGCCAACTATTCGGCCCTGAAGCGGGAAGCGGACATGAGCCGGGACATATTCGACGTTCTTCTCAAGCGGTTCAAGGAGACGTCCCTCACGGAAGATATCCGGACGGGGAACATTCGGATCATTGACCCGGCGGAAATCCCGGAATCGCCGGTGAAGCCGAAAAAGGCCCAGAATATCCTGCTGGCCATTATAGTAGGCCTGTCCATGGGTATCGGGCTGGCCTTTTTCCTCGAATATCTCGACAACACCGTCAAGCTGCCCGATGAGATCACGTCGCTCCTGAAGATTCCCTATCTGGGACCCGTGCCGGCAATTGCATCCGAGCATGATGCCGAAGGGAGGGAGCAGGAGCGGGAACCACAGGATGATCTCATTTCCCTTAAAGCGCCCAAATCAACGGCCAGCGAGTCTTACCGGGGCATCCGGACGAGCCTCCTCTTTTCTACCGCCGACCGGGCGCCGCAGGTCATCCTGGTGTGCAGTTCCGGACCCAGGGAGGGCAAGACCATTACCTCGGCCAATATTGCCGTGACCATGGCCCAGACGGGGAGCAAGGTGTTGCTTATGGACTGCGATATGCGCCGGCCCAAGCTGAATAAACTGTTTGGCGCGGACAGGGACCTGGGGATGTCCAATATCCTCGTCGGCAATGCTACTATGGAAGAGGCCGTTATTCACACAAAGATACCGAATATCGATATCATTGCCTCAGGGCCGATACCCCCCAATCCGTCGGAGCTCCTCGGGTCTCACCATATGCAGTCCCTCATCGAAGAGGCCCGCAAATCATACGAACGGATCATCATTGATTCCCCGCCGATTACGGCCGTTACGGATGCCGTAATCCTGTCGAACTTCGTCGACGGCGTCGTTGTCGTCATCCGCGCCGGGGTAACCCACCGGGAGATCATCAAGAACGGTGTAGCCCAACTGAAATCCGTCAACGCCCATATCCTGGGCGCCGTCCTCAACGGCGTGCAGATGGGGCGGGATAGCTACTATTACTACCAGTACTATTACTACTACTATGGCGAGGACGGAGAGAAACACAAAAATGTCCGCTCGAAGCGATCCTTGAAAAGCCGTCTTTACTATGGAAAAGATGATTCCGCGCCGGACACTGTTCCGGATCGATCTCCGAAGCAGTCATTGATGAGCCGTTTTTTCCCTGGGAAAAAGAAGTCTCATCCGGACAAGAAGGAAGACTCAAAGGCGCCCGGAAAGGCCTGAGGAAACAGCCATGATCGACTTGCACAGCCATATGCTTCCGAATCTTGACGACGGTGCGAAAGACTGGGAACAGTCTCTGGCCATGGCCCGCATGGCTGTGGCAGACGGCATCACCGATGTGGTCTGCACGCCCCACTGGGTTTCGGGACGGTACGAAAATACGCGCTCCCTTATTATTGAGAAACTGGAAGAAACCAGGAAGATGCTGGCGTCAGCCAGGATAGAACTGCGAATCCATCCCGGGGCGGAACTGCGCCTCGACATCACCCTGCCGGCAAGGATAAAGGCAGGAGAACTGCTTACTATGAATGATGGGGGCAAATATGCCCTTATCGAGCTGCCCGATGGATCCCTTCCCGATCATTTGGATGAGTTTTTCTGGGGCCTCGAACTGGGGCGCATCAAGCCCATCCTCAGTCATGTGGAACGGAATTCCGTTATCCGTCAGGAGCCGTCGCGCCTCTATCGATGGGTGGAAATGGGTTATCTGGCGCAAATAACGGCATCAAGCCTTGTAGACTCGCATACGGCGGAGATCCGCGAATTTGGCTTTCATCTCCTGGAGCATCGCCTGGTTCATATGCTTGTCAGCGATTCACACGGCTTGCACACGAGGAGCCCCAAGCTTTCCGAGGGACTGGCCGCAGCCACGGAGGTTATCGGTGTGAAGGCGGCACAGCGCATGGTATTCGACATCCCCGCCCAGATCCTCCGGGGCGAGTCCGTGAATATTCCCGAGCCCATCCCTGCCAAGAAGAAAAAGTCATTCTTCGATTTTTTCTCCCGGCGCTAATTGCTACCAATGATATTTCTGAAATAGACCTTCATCCTGAATTCCATTTGTTTGATGAATGTATATTCCTGCCAGGAAGGATCTTTGGAAATCCCGTTTTCGGAGGGAGAATCCATCCTATCTTCCAACCCGATTCTTTCAAAGTGCCAAAGAAGCTGCCTGATTTTTTTCTTCACTTCACGGGGCATTGCCTCGAATATGATACCATAGCCACTATATCTTTCACTTGCCGCGGATCTCTTATTGACGACCTTGCCCATGCAGCTTATTTCAATGCCGTCGCAGAGGAACTCAATCATCACACTGGAGCCGATGGGAATATCTCCCTCAAGGTCAACAAAACATCCTGTCTCAGAGATGTCGATGGTTTTGCAGGGGATGGCGCCATTCTTTAGGACAAGGACCGTATTCAAAGGCGTCCTGTAGCGGGTCGCGATTTCCCACCACCGGAGCCTCGGGTTGAAATAGGGGGCGTAAACACTCTTTCTCAGGAAGTATGCAGAGATAACCGTCGTGATAATAATAAAAAACATGACAGTTTCAAGGGAGTAATTGGGATTCATGTATTTGTAAACAAAAAGGTTATAGGAAATGAGGAGAACCGAGAAGCTTAGGAAAAGGTACCAGCCCCACTTTTTCATCAGGTAGATGCCCACTCCAACTACCGGGAAAAGTACGAGAATAATCCAGTCAGACCAGAGAAGATGGGATATGATACCGCTGCTGCCAAATAAGGGCATATTGTTGATATAGGCGGCTTGCACGAGAGTACCGAAGGGTTCGAGGATGTAAAACAGGGAGACGAGGACGATGGCCAAAGGTCTTTTTTTCATAAATGAACTCCAATTTCATTGACTTAAGCGCTATGACCGAAACATAGAAGAAATATACTCATAAGTCAATAACATTGTAACAGAGATAAGAAGGAATGAAAATTCGGAATTACATGCCCAGAGAATCCAGCTCATCCGGGTTGGCGACTCTGTTTTCCTTGAAATTCAGGAGATGCTCTAATTCATGCCCTAGTATTGCCTGATTGACGATAACTTTTCCTTGGACCACCTTACCTAAAATCCAGATCTCATTGTCGGTATTGGCATAAGCAGCCACAGGAGAACCATAGGCCGCGGCAATATTCCAGTTGAACAATTTACGGGATCCCACAATATGGACCTTTACCTCTTTTAATATAACGACCTCGTGAAGATCAGGCGTTTCCGCTATGGAGGTAAATCCCTTCTGGAGTGCGTCAAAACCCTCTTTTCTACGATCCGTAGCAACCGCTGCGCACCCGATCAGGGAAAAAACGAGAGCGATACAAATTAGTCCTAAGATTTTATGTAGATAGAGGCGAAACATGGTGCAGTACTCCTTAAATAAGCTTGAAATCGAGAATTTCGGGCGCCGATTAAGAAAACGTTGGCAGCAATCAGTAAATTGCAGCGTGAACCTGATACCTGAAACACCATCGGCCATATCTGCATCCCGCATTCTAATTCTGGTGGCGTTTATTTGATCGGCATTTTCAGGAAATACTTTAGGGTGATTAAAGCTCCCTTGCAGAATCAGGTAGATGGGGATCTGCTGACCAAATAACCGGCCGATTTCTTTTTTTCTTTACTCGCTTATCTGGATTACATGGAGAAGAGGGGCGGTTCGGTGGGAATCAAACAGCGGTGAAACAGGGAACAAAATCTCTTGCCTAAAAATAGAAAAAGCATTAAAAGGGCCTCGTGAGATACTTCACTGAAGTAACCTGCATAGAATAGATAATTTATCGAAAAGCCTGGGTGGCGGAACTGGTAGACGCAAGGGACTTAAAATCCCTCGACGCTTGACGTTGTGAGGATTCGATTTCCTCCCCAGGCACCAATAAAAACAAGGGCTTACATGGTGATAGCTGACCGGTAAGCCCTTTGTAAATTAAGTATAATGCGTATTTGTCCCGCTTTTAGAAATCCTATGCCATTTCCATACTACTTGGCGGAACGCACCGGGAGCGCACGTGTGCTACTGGCGTGTGACCGAGGCTTCCAGTACCAACTGCCAGTGTTGAAACTGAAGTAGGCAGCCTGGGAACCACGTGTTTCTGATGCCCACATAGCATAGCAGTTAAGATCAATCAATTCCGTGGCTACATGGATATTATAAACTGCATTACATGCTGATGGCCTTGATTTGCTGCTTTCAAATAACCCCGTCAGTTCATCTGAGGTCGGTAGATGCCAGTCCGAGTGGCCTCCGCCACGGTAGTTTTCACAATATTCCTTAGCTTCCTTCCAGTTAATACCTCTCCCGTTATCCTT
The DNA here is from genome assembly GCA_025355725.1 of Syntrophus sp. (in: bacteria). Lineage (GTDB taxonomy): Bacteria > Desulfobacterota > Syntrophia > Syntrophales > UBA8958 > UBA8958. The sequence continues at coordinate 9,900 of JANXZC010000001.1, read as the reverse complement.
CGCTGCCCAAATCAAATTCGACTTTATATCTAAAACCGTCCCATCGTTATATGCAACAAATCGGCTTCTGTTTTGGACTTGCGGGGCAACTGGTTTTTGTTCATCTGCCGATCGATTCCAAAACATGACTACTAAGATGACTACAATAATTACGGTCAGGATCGCAGCAGCAGGAACCCAAATTTTCGTTTTTACAGGCTGTTCTTTCTTAATGGTTATTTCCTCATCCATGACTATATCCTGATCGTAACCTACTTGGCAGAACGCACTGGGAGAACACGTGTGCATCTTCCTAAGTAATGGGGGTCCCATGCTTGCGTGCCATTATTGAAACCGTAGCCTGCATTGCCGGAAAGGCTGGTTGCAAAGGCCCAAACCCAATAGCCGGTAACATCTAATAAATCTGTTATAACATGAATGATAGTGTTAGGCTCACATGCACTTGGAAGGGATTTGTTCGCATCATAAAGTCCAGACAGTTCATCCTTTGTCGGCATTCGCCAATCTGTATAACCGCCGCCACTGTAGTTCTCGCAATAGGATTTAGCGTTCGACCAGTTAATATCACTCCCGTTGTCTTTTGCCGCCCACATCAAGTTTGTCTTTGTATCCAGAACCGTACCGTTGTCATAGGCAATGAAACGCCCATCCCTGGCAATCTCTCCGGCCAGCACAGCGCAAGGTAAGCATAACACCAGAAGGAGGAGGCAATTGATAATAATGATGTTGAGGCGGTTGGTTTTCCTATCCATGGTGTGTACCTTGAATCGGACAGTTTGGTTGTGGGTGAAAATGGATCTAAATCTAAGGTAACTATAAACGGACAACCTATTTGTGTCAATAAAATATGGAGGAATGTTGTTTGTCCTGATAAATTCGGTCATTCTCCATTCAATAATGGTTGATTTAACACTAAATAATGTCTATATACGGGCAACACTTCGTTCAGAAGGGAACATCAGATGCACGATCCAGCCAGAACAAATCATGAACTCCTCGAAGAGATTGCACTACTGAAGGGGAGAATCAAAGAACTGGAACAAGTGGAAGAGGTGCTTAGGAAGAGCGAGCAGTATTTCCGGGTAATCACCCAGAATGCATCAGATATCCTCTTTACCGTGGATGAATTGGGAATAATTACCTATGTGAGTCCGTCTGTTGAACGAATAGTCGGTTACACTCCGGACGAGTTGCTGGGGACGAGCACTTTCGATCTCTTTATATCTGACGATCTTCCGAGAGCCATACATGACTTTAGCCAAGCTCTGCTTACAAAAGATGTCGATATCCCCAACAGCTTCCGAATCAGACATAAAGACGGTACCGAACGCATTATGGAGGGTACCGGCAGAAATCTAATGCACAATCCCGCTATTGCCAGTTTTGTGGTTAATGTCCGCGATATCACCGACAAAAAACATGCGGAGGAGGCGCTACGGGAGAGCGAAGGAAGATACAAGCTTCTTGCTGAAAAAATGACGGACATGGTGTGGATTCTGGACATGAATTTGCGCACCGTCTATGTCAGCCCATCCATACAGAAGTTACTTGGTTTTACACCGGAGGAAAGGATAACGCAGCAATTTGCTGAACAACTAACCCCATCTTCAATCTCTGTAGCGCAGGAGGTCTGGCTAAGGGAACTTGCCCTTGAGCAACAGGACCAGGCAGACCCTGATAGGACCATAACCCTTGAATTGGAATATTATCATAAGGATGGTTCCACGCGGTGGATCGAAAGCCTCGTAAGTGGTATTCGCAACGATCAGGGACTTCTGACCGGATTTCATGGAGTTTCCAGAGACGTCTCCGAGCGTAAAAAGGCCGAAAAAGCACTAAAAGAGAGCGAAAATCTTTACCGCACCTTGGTCGAAACATCTCCGGATTCGATTATTATGTATTCCCCGGACGGGACAATCATTTCAGCAAACACCCCGACTGCAATAACTTACGGCACATCGAGTGTTGTTGAGTTTCTTCAGGAGGTAAAGACGGTATTTGATCTTCTTACCGAGGATAGTAAAGCATTTGCTATAGTAAACATACCCCTTACCATGACTGAAGGATACTCGCATAAGAACGAATACCAAGTACGTCTCCGGGATGGGAAAATCATTGCGGTGGAAATTAACTCTTCGGTCGTGCGGACAGAGGACGGCGAGCCCCGGGCTATCATCAGCGTGATCCGCGATATCCAGGAACGTAAAGAGACCGCAGAAGCCCTTCTGGCCAGTGAAACCAGGTATCAGAGCATTTTCGAGAACACCGGCAGCGTCATGTTGCTCATCGAAGAAGACATGACGATATCCTTTGTCAACGCCGAATTCGAAAAACTCAGCGGATACAAGCGGGAAGAGATAGAAGGCAAGAAGAAATGGACGGAATTCATTAACAAAACCGATCTGGAAAAAATGGTCAGACTGCATTGGTTGCGACGGTCAGAACCACAGTTGGCTGATAGGCGTTATGAGTTTCGATTCGTCCATCGAGAGGGTTTCGTCAAGGATATTTTATTAACCGTCGATATCGTGCCCGGGACTAAAAGGACGGTCGCTTCGCTTCTGGATATTACCGACCGCAACCGGGCGGAGGAGGAAAAGGCCAAGCTGGAAACAAAGCTTCAGTTGGCTCAGAAGATGGAAGCCATCGGCACCCTTGCCGGTGGTATTGCCCACGACTTCAATAATCTCCTCATGGGAATTCAAGGGAATGCCTCTATGTCGTTGATGAATCTTTATCCATCCCATCCCAATTATGAGCGGCTCAAACGTATTGAGGAACAGGTGCAAAGTGGGGCGGATTTAACCCGGCAACTGTTGGGATTTGCCCGTGGGGGAAGGTATGAGGTCAAGCCTGCCGATATAAACGACATCCTTGAGAAGACCTGGTCAATGTTTGGGAGGACAAAAAAGGAAATCTCTATCCAGCGAAAATACGGTAAAGATCTCTTGAATGTGGAGGTTGACCGGGGACAGATGGAGCAGGTGTTCATGAATCTGTATGTGAATGCCTGGCAGGCCATGCCGGGCGGCGGAGAAATAGCGCTGGAAACGAGCAGTGTCTTCTTCGATGGTGATCATGGAATGCCCTACACGATAAAGCCGGGGCGATATGTGAAGGTATCCGTGACCGATGCCGGTACCGGGATGGACAAAAAGACGAAAGAACGGATTTTCGATCCCTTTTTCACGACGAAGAAAATGGGAAGAGGAACCGGCCTGGGACTGGCTACGGTATATGGGATCATCAAAGGTCACGAGGGGATGATTGATGTTATTAGTGAACCCGATCGGGGGACAACCTTTAACGTTTATCTGCCGGCAACAGAGAAGGCAATCGTTAAGGAAAAGATAGATAAAATTGAGATTTTACCGGGGACAGAAACAATTCTCCTTGTTGATGATGAAAAGATAGGTCGTGAAGTGACTCGCGAGCTTCTCGAATCCATGGGATACGTGATATATGAGGCCGGAAGCGGTCAGGAGGCCATCGCCATTTACATGGAGAAAAAAAGCAAGATTGACTTGGTCATATTGGACATGATCATGCCGGGGATATCGGGAGGAGAGACCTTTGAGCGTCTCCGGGAGATCGATCCTGAGATCCGGGTCCTTTTGTCCAGCGGTTATAGCCTGGAAGGTCAGGCGCAGCAGATTATGGACAGGGGCTGCAGGGGTTTCCTACAGAAACCGTTTCATCCTGAAAAACTCTCACGTAAGGTCAGGGAGATGTTGGACTGAATAAGAATCCAAGGCCTCATTCCCATCATTTCGTTCAAACAAATTTAAAGGTTCATTAAATATCTCGCATCTGCCGGCCTGAAAAACGGCACCTCCCGTCATCTTTATTTTAATTAATCCATATAATTACAATAACATAAATCATGCTCAAGTATTTAATACAGAACTTGGCACGCTTTAAGCAATACCTAAAGTCAAAAGAAAACAAAAAAGAATAAAACATAGGAGGACACAGATCATGAAAAAGACAATAGGAACGATGGTAGCGGCTTTGGCAGTGGTTCTTTTGACGGGAACTTTCGCTTTCGCAGAGTACGCAATTGCCGGCCCGGGCAATTTCCCCTACTTCCAGCTTGGTTGCCTTATTGTGGGCGGGATGGTCATCATCTCCCTGAAACACAAGTATGAGAAGATGTACACGGGAGAAGTCGCCGGTGTTTTCGCCCTTTACACAGTGCTGATTGCTCTCTTCACTAATCCCGTTATTGACACCATTAAAAACCTGGTTGGCTAACTGAAACGAAGCTTATCGCTAATACGGATCAACATAAAGAGAAAAGGATGATCAGGCCATGACATCAATACAAAAAACACAAAAGCCTTTGTATAATCAGTACCATCACATCATGGCGATCAGCGCCTGGGGCTTTGTGATTGCCTTTGCCTCTTTCCTCTTCCTGTATATAGGATTTAAGATTGATCAGTATTTCGGGACGGCGCCAAACTTCATGTTCGGGATGTTTTTCCTGGCTCTCTTCCTGACGATCGGAAGGCTCTACCAGGAGGCGTGGCAACGTCGCAAAGATGTTTGATGATTCGCAAACCTTGAGACATAAAGACACCGTCTGTTAAGATCTGTGTCCCTTAAAAAACCCCTGATGAAACCGGTTCCTCAGGGGTTTTGATTATCTGAAAGGCCACCTTGAAGAAAATCAAGGCAATTTAAGATTTCCCACAGAGGACGACCCGGGCATGATAATGCGAGACTCTTCCTTACGTTGTAACTCTTTTGCCTCCTCAACCATCTTTTTTATAAAAGCATCCAGGGATTCCGGGAATTTGTCGATGGCCTGCTGAAGGTTTTTCGCCTCAATGGGAAAACGGACGGGAAGAGGTCCTTGCTGTGTAATCAGTTGGGTATTGCCGATAAACATGACCTTGCGCTGTTTATCAAGCTCGGCGTTCGGCTTGACAGGCGTCATCTGATGTATGGAACCGACCATCAAATCAGAGAATATTTCTTCCCGGTAAAGATTATTTTGATTGATCCTGATGGTGGCTTGCTTATTTTCTTCCATAGAAATCTTCCTCCCCCGATCTTTCCCTTTGATTTAAGCACGCATTTAATGGCGCTATATTTGCCGCCGCCACATAGCATAGATAGCAAATAAAGCAAATTAGATTTATTTTATCTTTTGTGAACTACTGAAGACACATCGATATACATTTGTAATCATTAACTATGCAATAAAAAGACTTGCAATATTTCTTGGAACTTGCCTATACACCCAGCCACTGCAAGACAGGGCAGGATCCTTTCTTCGAAGTCAATGCTGTGTTCGTGTGCCGTCGTCTAAACAAGTCCTGAGATTGCTTCATGAAGTTTCTATTAGGAGGTCATCATGTGGAAGATGGATCAGATACGGAAATTTCGTAAAAAAATCCTCGCACCTGTAACCATCATGTTTATACAGCACCACCACGCCAGGCATTCAATCAACATGAATATCCCGATGTTTCTTATTCCTCTGGCCGCAGTGCTATGCACACTGGGGGCAATCTATGTAGGCTCCGTTGTTACGGAACTCTTCAGTTATCAGGTAAGGGAAAGTCAGCTCCGGGAATATTCGGAGAAGGTCGGCGAGTTCAATGCTGCCCTTACTTCAGTGAAAAAAATGGAAAGCGATCTGAAGACCTTGATTTCATATGGAACCAAGGAAAAAATTCTTGAAAATCTAGACACTGCCGATATGGGAACGATGGATATTTATCAGATCCAGAAGCAGATACAATTATCCATGAATACCGTGGCCAGTATTAATGAATTCCTCCGCGCCGAGAAAGACTTATATCTATCGACACCAAGGGGCTTTCCTGTTGATGGGAGGATGACATCTTTGTTTGGCAGTCGAACGAACCCGATCAGTGGACGTGTGGAACTGCACCGGGGAATCGATATTGCTGCTTCCTCAGGCACGCCGGTGAAAGCAACGGCAGACGGGGTGGTCAGTTTTTCCGGATGGAATGGCGGGGGCGGAAATACGATTGTCATTGAGCATGGTCATGGGTATTCCAGTTGTTATGCCCATAATAGCGCCAACAAAGTAACGGTGGGACAAATGGTCAAGCGCGGTGAAACAGTAAGTCACGTCGGGGCTACAGGTAACGCCACCGGCAGTCATGTTCACTATGAGATATGGCACGGTGGAAGAGTTATCAACCCGCAACAGCATATGGAGGGATCTCATGTTCCATAAAAAAGCAGACAAACTTCATCTGGTCCTGGGAGAAAACTCGAAGATCACCGGCAATGTTGAGTCACCGGGGACGGTATTTATTGACGGGACTATCATCGGCAATGTGGAAGGGGTAAAGGTTATCCTTGGCGAACACAGTTACATTAGTGGCAATATCAAAGCCGGCGCCATCATTATCGGCGGCAAGATTGACGGCCACCTGACAGGAACGGATAAGGTGGAAATCACGGCGACGGGCCATGTTACCGGGGACATAACAACGAAAACACTATCCATTGCGGAAGGAGGAATATTTAACGGAGCTTCCAAAATGGAGGTGGATGCAGAAAAAACAACCGGCAAGATTGTCGAGTTCCTGGCCAAGGAGCAGTAGCAGACGTTCCACCTGTCATTATTTCTGGTAGGCCTTCTTGTGGGCAAGGCCCTGGAAAACGCTATAGTGTCGGTTATTCAATTGTAAATAAATCAAATGCTATGTTAGGCCACGGGGAATACCGGCTTCACAGGGAACGGCGGTCTGACAAAAACCGCATCCGTAGCTGTTAAACCCGTAATTGCTTTTTGCATATTCGGCGGCTATTTCAAAAAGATATTTCTTGCAGACATCCTTATCGTGCCCCCGCTCCGTGATAGCGCCAGCGGGGCAACGGGAGATGCACTTTCTGCATTTCCCTTTTACGTAAAACAGACAGTAATCGTGGTGATGGTGGTATTTTCTTGGTGTAGGCTGAATTACGATTTTGGCAACCAGGGAGCCGCAACGCATGGCCTTGCCCTTCTCCGTAATTAACCCATCGCACAGACCGAAAGTGCCAAGTCCAGATACAAAAGCGGCGTGACGCTCGGACCAGTTGGAAGCGAAACCGTATCCTTCTGAAGTCTGCCAGCCCCAGGAGGGGGAAAGAACGGGGACGACAGCGGGATGGCCTTCATGACCAAGAATGTCTACCAGATGACGGGCGAGGTTGAGATTTGTTTCTTCGCCAAAGTTGCGTGATCGTGACCATCTTTCGGCGGGGTATTTCTTCTGTCGCCGTTGATCTCCCCTTGTTGCGGCAGTCTGGGGGAGAACCCAACTGATGACGGTAAGATCCTCTGGCAGGGCGGGAATTCCAGGAAAAGTGAGATAAAAGATTTCTATCGGTGTCCAATAAAAGGATCCGATATCGGATTTGAGCTGCCGATAAAGGGGATCATTGCCGCTGGAAAAGCCGATAAGTGCTTCTTCCCATGCCTTTTCGCCAGTAACGGTCTGAAGCGAGTTATGGGGTGAGGAAAGAAATTCGTTTATTGCCGAGATGATAAGCTGGGTTGATGTTGGCATTCCCCTTCCTTTCATTATGTGGACAAATCACTTTTATTGATCTATAAATGAATCAAAATAATAATGCAAATCATGAGATCAAAATGAAAGATATTTTATGCTCCCCCGTTGATGAATCATCAGAGAATTATGTGCCGGCGTTGCGAAGTCTCCTGGAAAAGATGACCTGCCCATTTTCCGCAGGTGAAAGGGTTGGCATCAAGGTGCACTGGGGTGAGCGGGGCAACCGGTCTTTTCTCTCCCCCGCATACGTCAGAGAAATTGTGCAATGGCAGCTAGGAAGAGGCGCCAAACCATATGTCTTTGATACGACCGTCCTGTATTCAGGAGGACGGCGGACGGCCGCAGAATCCCTCAATACGGCGCGAGAGAACGGTTACGACGAGGAATATCTTGGTTGTGAGATTCTTGTGGCCGACGGGAGCGATGGCCGGTCGGTGACGGACATAACTGCCATCGGTAATCACTTTGCGACCGTTCAGGTAGCCGATGTTTTTAAAGATACAGACGCTTTCATTATTTTCTCACATTTCAAAGGTCATATGGCCGCGAGCTTTGGCGGGGCCATCAAGAACCTGTCCATGGGTTTTGCCTCAAGGGCGCAAAAACAGCGGATGCACGCCGATGTCCATCCGGAATTGATAAAGAAGTCCTGCATTAAATGCGGTTTATGCAGCGAGGTATGTCCGACGGGGGCCGCCCGGCAAGACCCGGAGGAATATCCCGAGTTCGATCTTGAAATGTGCATCGGATGTGCCCAATGTATCGGCCTTTGCCCGGAAGTGGCGTTGAGAATTCTCTGGGAGACGGACGACCTCGTTTTCCAGGAAAAGCTTGTTGAAACTGCGGCGGCGGTCTGGAAGATGATCGCCGGCAAAACGATCCTGATCAATGCCTGTATCCGCATTACCGCCGAGTGCGACTGCTGGCCTGGACATAATCCGGTCATCGCCCCCGATTACGGTTTCATCGGCGGGTATCATCCGCTGAGTGTAGATGAAGCCTCGCTGAAGAGAGTCGGCAAGGCGCCCTTTGAGAAAACTCATCCCGGTGTAAACTGGGAGAGGCAGTTTACTTACGCCCGTCAGATCGGCATGTAACGATCAGGATCAGGAGCGGACGTATTTCCCATTAACAACTTCGATCAGACTCTTGCTCAGCAGTCTTTCGAGATGCTTGACCGTCAGGGCTCGCTCTCCGAATTCAAAGAAGGCAAGCGGTTCCCTTGGTTTTCCATAGATAAGCCAGGATTGAACTATTTCCGTTATACTGTGAGGTAAGGCCAGGAAACTTAACAAATTATCTTCCCGCTGATAAATGACGTTTTCATATTGCCGCCAAAGCTGTTCTTCATTATCATTAAAAACACCGGTGTCGTGGCCGGTGAACCATATGTCCGCAGGTGTTGCCCTTAATCGTCCGAGGGAGTCGATCGTGTCCTCGATGCTGGAATAAAGGTCTCCGTACCACGGCCCGAAGGATGTCATATCGTAGTCGCTGAGAAAGAGGATGCCCTGCTCCCGGAAAAGAAAGGCCAGATGACCAGGCGTATGACCGGGGGCGCCGATAACTTCCACCGTTACATTTCCAAAGGGAATTACATCGCCGTCTTCAAGAAAAGAAGTAGGTTTACGGGGTCGGAAACGGAAAGTTTCCTCAATAAACTTCCGCCAGTGATCCCGGTGCGGGTCCTTGAGATTATACCAGTCGAGTAGGATTCCGATGTCACTGAGGGGCGGTGCATCCTTCCGGCAAATTCTTAGGGGAACATCTCCAAAGAGGTCGAGATAAGTGAAGTGATCCTCATGCCAGTGGCTCAGCCATACCTCTTGGATTCCCTCCTCATCCCGGATTTCTCTGAGACGATCCTCGTCCGAGGCGGGGTCGATGATGATTCCCGGGCCCTGAATATAGACGGAATTGCAGTAGGGATATCTGCCCCGTTTGACCCCGGGGATAAACCACACGGGTCCAAAATGCTTTTCATCAGGTTGCATGACAAAACTATATGGAAGGAAAGGACATGCTGTCAAGAATTAATGCAGCCAACGACATATAAGGATAATACGGAAAAACATACTCCCATGAAATTGACGCCTTACCACGCTAAATATTTTGCTCATGAGCTAACCAAGCGATGCTCTTCTGATAGTTTAGAAAAATTATCTTCTACGCTTTCTAATGCGCAAGTTGACCTTAATCCGCATCAAATAGAAGCGGCCCTTTTTGCTTTCAAATCGCCTTTATCCAAAGGCGCAATTTTGGCGGATGAGGTTGGGCTTGGCAAAACAATCGAAGCAGGATTGGTGCTTTCTCAAAAATGGGCTGAGCGTAAACGAAAAATATTATTGATATTGCC
>JANXZC010000117.1 GCA_025355725.1 Syntrophus sp. (in: bacteria) | reverse complement strand
TATACCGCGACTGCCACCCGTAATAACGACGACCTTTTTCATTACTTAAAATCCTTTAACAAATGGAAGGTTTTGCTTCGCGATTACTGGTTGAAAGATTACACATTTATCGAGGTTCGTCAAATGCGGACTTCAGGAAGGAGTGGATCTCCCCTATCATCCGAAAAATCACCCTTCCAAATCTCCGTGTTTCAACCCGATATCATTAAAAGAAGAAAAGTCCAATGGATTGTTTTTCCTTGATACCCAGTTCAGCCCAAGCCCTGCTCATTAATGTCGATAAACCTAACAAGCCTAAGAAGGTCCGTCCCGCCCCTCTTTTCACATCTCGATTCCGGCGGGATTGCAGACTTGTATATCCATGCCGGCAACGCGCTTGCGATAACCGGAATCGGCGAGGGGACAGATCAGATAGTTCTTTCCTCGGTTATAGAACTTTCGAAATACCTTCAGGGCGTCGGCGTTAAAATGATCCGGGTGCCATTTACATTCAATGGCGTCCACTTCGTCGCGGTTTCTGACCATGACAAAGTCGATTTCCCGGCCGTCGGTGTCGCGCCAGTACTGCCATGTCCGCACCGGGAAATGGGCTTGCATGTACTCAAGGACCAAGTGTTCCCAAAGAACGCCGTAATCATCAACTCTTAGCGGTTCCCAGCCTCGGCAAAAGCTCACAAAACCCGTGTCAAAGCCATACACTTTGGGCATTCTGACGATTTCCTTACGGCCGCCGCCGAAGAAGGGACGCAGGATCGTGGCCGCGTGCGTGATTTCCAAAGCCCGGAGATGACTCTCCACCGTCGGCCTGCCGATGCCCAGGGCGCCGGCTGTCTTGGTTGTATCCAATTGGCCGCCGCTTTGCCTCATGATGTACTCAAAAAACAGCGTAAACTTTTCAGGATTGCGGAAACCAAAAAGTTTTTGGATATCTCTCGCGAAAAAAGAATCGATCCATTCGCGGTAAAAGCCTGCCTCTTTGGTTGCCGACAGCAACGCCTGGGGAAGACCGCCGTGATAGATCCTCTTCAGCAATGTAGTGTTTCCGAACGCAGGCAGTTCATCCCAGAGGATTGGGGTCAGATGGATAAGGCGCTTTCTTCCCGTCAGCGTATCACGGAATTTACTGCTTGCCGCGAGAGTTGACGACCCCGTCGCCATAATCTTCAAGTGGGGAAAGAGATCGGCGCCGATTTTCAGAACCGTGCTCGGATCACTTAACTGGTGGACTTCATCAAAAACCACTACCGGGTGGGAACAATTGCGATAGAACAGCTCCGGATCGGCCAGGATGTCCCGGGTAATGGGAAGATCACCATTGATATAGGAAATGCGATCTTGGCCAAGGCTCTGGGCCAGGACCGTTTTCCCAACCCGTCGTACCCCCGCCAGCCAGACGATCGGGGCTTCCTGCCAAGAGTTTTCAATACGAAGCAGCCAAAAGGGTCTCGGTATCATGAAAGTGTACTTATCAAATAATCCGATTAAATGTCAAGGATGATAAAATGTCAACTGCCGGTCAACGGTCCCCTTTTTTACTATTTTATAATACGGAACAAATCTTTTGCCTTCGGGTCTGTCGCCGTCTTCAGGAGCTCAAAGAGGGCCATCTCAGTGCTCGTCAGGATGGCGCCGGAGGCGAGTAGTTTCTGAATGCCGATTTCCCGGTTGCCTGCCGTGCGGGATGAAACGGCGTCGGCGACTACACAGACCTCATATCCCCGCTCCATAAGGTCCATGGATGTCTGATAGGCGCACACGTGGGCTTCAATGCCGCACACGAGGACCTGTTTTTTCCCCGAAGCGACCAGGGCCTCCATGAATTGCGGATCGCCGCAGCAACTGAAGCTGTTCTTGATTATCGGTTTCACATCGGGCATCAGACCGGCAAGTTCGGGGATCGTCGGACCGATCTTTACTTGCTCCGTTAAAATAACAGGAATTCCAAGTACATTGATCCCTTTGACCAGTTTTGCCGTATTGGTAAGAAGAAATTCCTTTTCATCCATGGCCAGATAGAGATTCCCCTGGATGTCGATAACCGCCAGTAACGCCTCTTCTCGATTCAGCATCATTTCTCTCCTGTATATCTATTAGTTATTACTGGATTCCCGCCTTCGCGGGAATGACAATTTGAGGAAAAACGACTTTTTGTGAGTTAACCACCATTGCCCCGCAATTTAAACATAGATCGGCAACCGCCATCACCAGTCCTGGTGGGCGGGGAAGGGGGGATCCCCTCCCGGTGCGCCGCATGACCAGTCGGTTATCTGCGTTTTCGGCAATCCCGCCTGGTAAACAGCGCTGGAAAGGATTACTCCGGGCAGAATCTCCTTCAGGAAGGTGGAGACTTTCAAGAGGGCGTCCATATCGATTCCGGTCTGTATCCCCATTTCATTGAACATGAACACCAGATCTTCGGTGGCGACATTTCCGGAGGCCCCGGGGGCGAAGGGGCAGCCGCCCAATCCCCCCACAGCGGCGTCGAACCTCCTGATGCCGACATCATAAGCCCGCAGGGCGTTGGCGAGGCCCAATCCTCTGGTGTTGTGGAAATGAACGGCAAAGGCGACTTCCGGAAAATCCCTCAGGCAGGCGACCGTAATCTCTTCCACCTGCCTGGGGTTGGCGAAACCGACGGTGTCACAGAGGGTGATCTCTTTGATGCCCATATTGGCGATCTTATCAACATCTTTAAGAATATGGTCCGTAGTCATGTATCCTTCGAAGGGACAACCGAAAACTGTAGCCAAGGCAACGCAAATCTCGGCAGCCAAGTCTCTTTGGATAACTTCCAGTCCTTTGAGGGATGCTTCCTTTGTCTGGCGGACGTTGTTGAGATTGTGGGATTCACTCAGGGAAAAGAAGAAGATCAACTTTTCAATACCGCTTTTGACAGCTTCACGGGCCCCCTGAAGGTTGGGAACAAGAGTGGAATACCGAACTTTAGGCAAGGATATTATTCCTGCTACAACCTCTTTCATGTCCCGGAACTGGGGAATTGCCCGGGGGCTGACAAAGGCGCCCGCTTGTATTTCCTTCAGACCGCTGGCAGCAAGGCGCCGGATAAGAGAAACCTTCTGCGCCGTTTCCATAAAAGCTGCCACGTTCTGAAGGCCGTCCCGGGGACCAACCTCAATTATGGCTACATCATGACCTGTTTTCATCTAACCTCTGGGCCTGCGCAATTTATTCTTGACAGAAGTCGGCAATTTATATAAAAGAGTCCCCTTGATTGAATAAGTATGAAGGAGGAAGTTTTTTGGCCAACCACAAGTCAGCAATTAAGAGAATGAAGCAGAGCGAAAAACGACGTCTGCTAAATGCGTCTATCCGTTCCAGTGTAAAAACGGAAATTAAATCCATTGTCAAGGCAGTCGAGAAGAAGGAACAGGATGGAGCCAAGGCGGCTCTCATCGCCGTAATTCCCAAAATCAGCAAAGCTGCCGCCAAAGGCATCTTCCATAAGAAGAACGCCTCCCGCAAAATTTCCCGGCTAACCAGGAAAGTGAACGCCCTCCAGGCCGCAGCCTGATCAGAAGCCGGACATCATCATGCGATATGCCCTCTCAGCGGTATCCCTGGATAGCTTTGTGAGGGCGTTTTTGCGTACCGTTTCCGTTTCGTTGACACTCGCCACCGCGTAATCCTGCGTGCCCGAAAAATCGCCGTTTTTCCAGATAGCTTTCTTTGTCCTCCTGTCCTCAAAGGATAGATCCAGCGTTAAGGTCATCCGTTCTTCCGCGGCCAGATTTGTTCCCCGGTAGGAGAGAGGGGTGGTCGTGAGGCTTTTGACGGTACCCTTGAACAGGGCGTCGGCCTGATCCTCGCTGTCGACAATTTTAAACCGTTGCCCCCTGACGAACCAATCGGTGATGGCCAGGCGGATGGTGTCTTCCAGGTTGGCCTGACTGGTCCGGTTGGCGAAGGGTTCGATGAAGATCTTCCGGACATCCGGATCGATATATTCTCCCCCGGGCGAGAAATGGTAGCCGCAGCCGCTCGAAATAAGGAGCATGGCCAGGAGGATGATAATCCGGGGAATTGCGATGCCGAATTTCATCTTAGCCCTCCTTGACGACAATATTCAGCAATTTTCTGGGTACGTAAATCTCTTTGACGACCGTTTTCCCCTCGATCAGCTTGACAATCTTTTCATCGGCTCGGGCCAGCGATTTGATCGATTCTTCTTCCTCATCGATGGGTACGGAGATCCGGCCCCTCACCTTACCGTTTATCTGGATGACGATGGTGATTTCCTCCTCCGTGGCCACGGTGGGGTCATATTCCGGCCAGGGTGAATCGGCGGCATTGACCTTGTTTCCCAGCATTTCCCAGAGTTCCTCGGAAAAATGGGGGACCGTGGGTGTCAGCATCAACAGCAGGGAGTCAACGGTCTCCCTGATAACCGACAGGGCGGTCAAATCATCTTTCGCCGGCCGGGGAACCTGATAAAGGACATTGACAAGTTCCATGACGGCGCTGATGGCCGTGTTGAAATGAAATCGATCATCGATATCCCTGGTAACCTTGCGAATGGTCTGATGTGTTTTTCGACGCAGGTTTTTCAAGTCACCGTCGAGAACACTGCCACCGTCAAAGGGAGCGATTTCCCGGATGTCATCGAGATAGTCCGTGACGATACGCCATGTTCGGTTGAGGAAGCGATAGGAGCCTTCCACCCCCTGGTCGCTCCATTCCAGATCTTTCTCAGGCGGGGAGGTGAAGAGGCAGAAGATCCGTGCGGTATCGGCGCCGTAGCGTTCGATCAGATAATCGGGATCGACAACATTCTTGATGGATTTGGACATTTTTTCCGTCTTACCGATGACAACCTCTTCCTGGCAATGGATACATAGGCCTTCTTTGGCCTCGTCGGGGAAGAGATAACCATGGTTACGGCATTTCATTGTTTCCTTGCAGACCATTCCCTGGGTCAGGAGGTTGGTAAAAGGCTCATCGACGCCGATGACTCCGAAATCCCGCAGTACCTTTGTGAAAAACCTAGAATACAGAAGATGGAGGATGGCATGTTCGATGCCACCGATGTACTGGTCCACGGGCATCCAGTAATCAAGGGCCTTCCGGTCCAGTCCCGGTTTATCATTGAAGGTTGCGCAACAGAATTTGTCAAAGTACCATGATGATTCGACGAAGGTATCCATGGTGTCTGTTTCCCGGCGCGCCGGCCCTTTACAATTGGGGCATGACGTTTTTACAAAGGATTCATGTTTCGCCAGGGGCGATCCGCCTTCACCGGTTAACTCCACATCTCTGGGTAAAATGACGGGCAGGTCCTGCTCGGGCACCGGCAGGGCCCCGCACTTCTCGCAGT
>JANXZC010000073.1 GCA_025355725.1 Syntrophus sp. (in: bacteria) | reverse complement strand
TGCCCATGCCGTAGTCTCTGCTGATGATGATAGCCGCGGACCCGAAAGCGATATAGATGACGCCGGTCCAGAAGTCTTTCACATTGCGTATGAGCCGGCATGGGCACGGCGGTGAAGATGGGGCCTGCCTATTTCCCCACCATCCTCAGCGTCCTGCTGATATTGATCGGGGTCATTTCCCTCGTCCGCTCGTTTATCAAGCAGGGCAGCCCTGTCGGCGCCTTTGCATTAAAAGGGCTCGTCCTGGTCATCGCATCGATAATTCTGTTCGGATTTATCGTCCGCGGCGCCGGATTGATCATCGCCTTGCCTGTCCTGGTGATCGTCAGTTCCTATGCAAGCAGCCGGTTCCGCTGGCAATACTCGCTTCTTCTCGCAGCGGGACTGACCGTATTTTGTATTTTGATATTTCAGAAAGGTCTGGGAGTGCCGCTTCCGATCCTGGGATCGTGGTTTGGTCAATAATGTGACGTGATGCATACGCGTCTGTCTCGGAGTCACGGATTTCGGTTTTTGATATTCGAAGCTCGTTGAGGTTCTATGGAACTCATTGCTAACATTGGTTTAGGATTTGCGACGGCATTAACGACGGTCAACTTACTTTATTGCCTGGCGGGTGTTTTTCTTGGGACCCTGATCGGGGTGTTGCCCGGCCTTGGACCGACGGCGACCATTGCCATGCTGCTGCCCGTCACCTTTACCCTGCCGCCGGTCTCCGCCCTGATCATGCTTGCGGGTATTTACTATGGCTCACAATACGGCGGCTCAACAACATCCATCCTGGTCAATGTCCCGGGCGAAGCTTCTTCGGTCGTTACGACACTGGACGGCTATCAGATGGCGTTACAGGGCCGCGCCGGCGTGGCCCTGACTACCGCCGCAGTCGGCTCCTTTTTCGCCGGTACGGTCGCCACGCTTCTCATTGCGCTCTTTGCCTCGCCGATGGCCGCGATTGCCCTCAAGTTCGGTCCGGCAGAATTTTTTTCCCTCATCGTTCTCGGCCTCCTCGCCACGATCGTCCTTTCAAGGGGATCCCTGCTGCATGCCATCGGCATGGTCGTCCTGGGATTGCTGCTGGGACTGGTCGGCGCAGATGTCAATACCGGCGCACAACGGTTTACTTTCGGAGTTCCTCAACTCGCCGACGGAATCGGGTTTGTGGTGGTTGCCATGGGCATGTTCGGGATTGCAGAGATCATCCGTAATCTGGAACAGGAGGACAACTGCGCGGCGATGGTGAGTAAAATAACCAGTCTGATGCCTACCCGTGAGGATTGGAAGCGCATGGTAGCTCCCATTCTGCGGGGGACCGCGATCGGCTCGGCTCTCGGCATCCTTCCCGGCAGCGGTTCCATCCTGGGAGCCTTTGCCGCCTATGCCATAGAAAAAAAGGTCTCGAAACATGGGAAGGAATTCGGAACAGGGGCGATCGAAGGCGTCGCGGCACCGGAATCCGCGAACAATGCCGGGGCTCAGACCTCGTTCATCCCGATGCTCACCCTGGGCATTCCCTCGAACCCGGTGATGGCGCTCATGATTGGTGCGATGATTATCCAGGGCATCCAGCCCGGCCCCTCAGTCATTACCGAACAGCCCGCGCTGTTTTGGGGGATTGTCGTTTCCATGTGGATCGGCAATCTCTTCCTCATCATCCTCAACCTGCCCCTGATCGGCATATGGGTGCGCATGGTGTGCGTACCTTACCACTACCTGTTTCCAGCCATCCTGGTTTTTTGCGGCGTCGGCGTCTTCAGTCTGAACAACACCGAATTTGATATTTATCTCATGGCTTTGTTCGGCCTGCTCGGGTATGTTTTCGTCAAGCTGGACTGCGAACCGGCGCCCATGCTGCTTGCATTCATTCTCGGTCCGTTGATGGAGGAGTATATGCGCCGGGCGCTGCTCCTTTCCCGCGGCGACCCCATGATCTTCCTGGAGCGTCCGATCAGTGCAACTCTGCTTGCCCTCGGCGTACTTGCGATTGTTGCCGCGAGTCTCCCGATGTTTTACAAGAAGCGCGAAGAGGCGTTTCGAGAGTAATTATTGCGGATAATCTTTGTGTGTACGGGTCTTGCAGAAAATAGACCCCTTTCATATCTTCATTGATTGATCTTACGCAGTATGGGTTAAAACATGCGAGGGCTTCTCAATGTATTCTCCATACCTGAAAAAGGTGTAGTTGACCGAAAGAAGTAAAACACCAACAACCATGAGAATACTGGATGCGACCGAAAATCTACACTTCGTGAGCCAAGTGGATTCGATTCCCATGCACTTCCGCCATTTATTATCCATCAAAACCACTGACATCGTCAGTGGTGGGGCGTGGGGGCGAAGGCCCCACACCTTCAGTGAACCAACATTGTTGGTGAGCAATATTTGAAAAGAATCGTTTCAATCCTTTTCAGGCAAGGCGAAGGACATTGTCCGAAGTCTTGCCGCTTTTCAAAGCCACCGACAAGGTCGGTGGTAGTTTACTCACCGCAGAAACACAAATAGTGATAAAAGTAGCGGGAAGGTTATCCCCATCTAAAACTAAAGAAGTTGTTAATATAATTACAGATATAGTCAATCAATAAATTCACTCAAAAGAATAATTTCTGCATTTAACCCCTTTTTGTCTGAGCTGATTTCTTGCAAGAGTAAGCCGCGCATGTCAAGGCCGCACGAAGTGCGCCCTATGGGGTCGCCTTGATTTGCCGCATTCGCTCTTCCATTCACCTTTTTGAATGGTTATCATTGACTCTCAGGGATACAGCAGGGTGTTTCTTAGGAGATGAAGACAATTGGTGATCAAATATTGTTTTTATGCCCCCTATCCGCAGATTACGGGAAGAAGGTTGCTACTTTTTCATACAAGGGTCGAGAAGAAAAATTTCTCGATTCCAACAGACATAATCATTTCACTAGTAACACTTTATGTCGATCTCGTCGTCACACCCGGCTATATTGACCGCCACACGGAGGATGATGAGGTTTGGAGTCATCTAAAAAGTTTTACCCGAAAAACTTTTCTAATATTTATATGGATGTCCGATTTGTATTTTCGGCAAAATTTATAAAAATATCGCCGCGCGATATTTTGTTGTAACATGACGATATTTTGAATTAATTTACGGAGGCGTTATTTTTAGCACCTTAAATTTTGGTCTGGCAGCTAGTGACCATTGTTCGGCATGCGTCATGCCTGCCTACTTCTTCGCTGATCCGAAAAGGGCATCGACAATAATGAGTAGGTCCTGGAGGCTATTGTTGAGATTTGCCGTTAATGCGACCATGGTTTGAGATCCGGGGAAATAGGCAAAGAAAGAATTGAAACCGGATATGCCCCCCGTTTTGGCAGGGATAATCCCTTCTTTCAGTATGATGGAATCAAGGCCATATCCGAAGGTTATTTTCAAACCCGGATCGCTCGATTCGTATCTGGTTCCGTTGTTGAGGAGGGCGGGCGCAAACATTTCCCGGATCGATTTCTTGTTGAGCAGCGCTTCTCCCCGGAATACCTTTGCGAGCTTGATCAGATCCGACGGCGTCGACAGGATGCCTCCGCTTGCATAGGGCAATGCCAGGCTTGCATATTCCGCGTTCATGAGACCTCCCGCATAGGTGTACGTGTACCCTGAGACTCTCTTCGGGATAAGGGCACTTTTGCTGCCAAGGCCAGTATGGGCCATTCCGAGGGGCTTCGTGATTCTCGCGGCGAGGAAGTCACCGAAGGAAATCCCGGTTACCTTTTCAATGACAAGTCCGAGAATTATGCAGCCGGTGTTGCTGTATTTGGCCTTCTGCCCCGGTTCAAAGTCCAGGGGTTCCCTGGCAATGCCAGCCACGACTTCCTGGGGAGTCCAGTCTTTCCCCTGGTTGCCCTTGAAAGGCTCTAAATCCGTGACATCCTTGATGCCGGAAGTATGCTGAAGGAGGTGTTTGAGCGTAATTTCGTTCCACCCCGGATACTGGGGAAAGTACTTCGTGATCTTGTCGTTGACGCTCAGCTTTCCTTCTTCCTGAAGCATCATGATGCCGATGGCGGTAAAAGTTTTTGAAATTGATCCGATCTCGAAGATGGAATCCTTCTCAACGGGCTGTTTGTATTCAACATTGGCAAGACCAAAACTTTTCTCAATCACCTTCCCACCCGGCATGGAGACCGCGATGGATAAACCGGGGATATGCCTTTCCTGCATCACTTTTGTGACGACTTCCTTAATCT
The DNA here is from genome assembly GCA_025355725.1 of Syntrophus sp. (in: bacteria). Lineage (GTDB taxonomy): Bacteria > Desulfobacterota > Syntrophia > Syntrophales > UBA8958 > UBA8958. The sequence goes on along the minus strand of JANXZC010000073.1, from coordinate 36,019 downwards.
GAGCCCGGGTAACCTGTGGACCTTCAACCGCCTGTGCACCTGACAACGTAGTCATGCCAAGCATCAGAACGAACAGCATAATCCTCGATCCTTTGTATTTTACTGTCATGCAAAAACCTCCGGAAAATATGATGATTGTCCAGTGTCAGCGGGGTTTCTCTCCTTGGATAACATGGAGCATCCCCATATCATAGTTGTCGATGAAAGAACATGAATGATTATAGGTTGTAACTCTGCATCTTCGTCAAGGCAGATGATCATTTTAACCTTGACGCATCGGTAAAAACTATCTATTCCTATCATTAATGAGTATGACCAGCGGGAGGTGCGCGAGGTGATGTTCCGTGCAGTGGTGCAGAGGTACTCAAGAAAACTGCGCTTCCGTTGCCCTTTGAGGAGTAAACCATGAAAGAGCTTGAAGGACAGGCATTTGCGGCTATGGATTATCCCTGCCCGTGGACCTATCAAATCATCGGCACCGACGAGGATGGCCTGCGCCGGGCAGTGGGGGAAATTATTCAGGATCGAACCTATCGGATGGTGCTTTCAAGGAGCAGTGAAAAAGGGAAGTATCAGAGTTTTCAACTGGAGGTGGTTGTGGAGAGCGAAGGCCACCGTCTTGCCGTTTATGAAGCCCTGCGGGCCCATCCGACCGTGAAAATTGTTCTGTAAAGGAGAAAAACGCCATGTATGACCGGTCCGAACATGTCTGGGACGCCGTGCTCCAGATTAGAAGCCGTGCCCCCCTTGTCCATAATATAACAAACTATGTGGTAATGAACACTACCGCCAATGCCCTGCTGGCCATCGGCGCTTCTCCCGTCATGGCCCATGCGGAACAGGAAGTGGAGGACATGGTTAATATTGCCTCTGCCCTGGTGATCAATATCGGCACCTTGAATGAGGAATGGACAAAATCGATGTTCATGGCCGCAAGAAGAGCCAAGCAAAAGGGGATTCCCGTTATTTTCGACCCCGTTGGGGCGGGAGCGACGCCATACCGTACCCGTACCTCGCGACAGCTTTTGGAGGCGGTTTCTCCATCCATTATCCGGGCCAATGCCTCCGAGACGATGGCCCTGGTGACGGAGGGAAAGCTTACCAAGGGAGTCGACAGTACGGCGTCCTCGGATCACGCCCTCGATGCGGCCCGCATCCTGAGCGATCAATTCGGGTCGGTCGTATGCGTGAGCGGCGAGAAGGATTACATTATTGCCGGCAGCCGGATGATTGTCGTCGCCAATGGCCATCCCATGATGACGCGGGTGACAGGTCTCGGCTGTACGGCTTCGGCGTTATGCGGCGCCTTTGCCGCGGGGGCGTCCGATCTCGCCGACGCAACGGCCTGTGCTATGGCGGTCATGGGAATTGCCGGAGAAATCGCCGCTGCCCGTGCCGCTGGTCCCGGCAGTATGCAGATGCAATTCCTCGATGCCCTCTACGGGCTTTCTTTTGAAGATATCGACCAACGTATCAAATTGACAACGGTTTCATCATGAAAAGTATCAGGGGTTTATATCTCGTTACGGACCGTGATCTCTGCGGCGGCCGTCCTTTGGATGAGATTGTCCTGGCGGCCGTCAGGGGAGGGGCCGCCTGTGTTCAGCTTCGGGAAAAGAACCTGCCAACCCGTTCCTTTGTCGAAGAGGCAAGGAGCATCAAGGCTCTGTTGGCCCCTTTCAATGTCCCGCTGATTATCAATGACCGGATCGATGTCGCCCTGGCGGTGGCGGCGGAAGGCGTCCATATCGGTCAGGAGGACATGCCCTACCCCCTGGCCCGCAGGATCCTGGGAAGGGGAGTCATCATCGGGCTTTCCGTGGAGACATGGGCCGATGTGGAGCTGGCCGAAGAGTTGGACGTGGATTATCTCGGCATCAGTCCCATTTTTGAGACGCCGACCAAGACGGATACAAAAGGAAGCTGGGGATTGGAGGGTATCGCGAGGATCCGGGCCTATTCCCGTCACCCCCTTGTTGCCATTGGCGGTTTGAATGCGGCGAACGCCGGAGCGGCGATGCAGGCGGGGGCAGATGGTGTCGCTGTTGTGTCGGCGATCTGCGCCGCCCCGGACCCCTTCCTGGCCTCCCGGGAACTATGCCGCATCATCGATGATTATTAGCCCATCCCCACCCCAGCCCTCCCCTTGAAGGGGAGGGAGAAATGATTTAGCCCCAACCCTTGAAGAAAAGGGAGAAATGGCGGTCCATAGTCGGCCATGTCCAGACTTATAACTGTCTTTGATTATTCGGGAACATTATCTCTGGAGGCGGTCGCCTTTGCCAAAGACGACTCTCTGAAACGGCAATTACATCTCTCCGGTCTTGCCGAGTTCGGCGTTGCCTCCCCGGACATATTCTGGAACACCATTGTCAACCCCACCTGGGAGAAGGGGAGCCGGACTCCCATCGGCTATCGCCGCCTTATGGTCGACAAGATCAGCGAGGAATGGACCGCGAGCCGGAAGGACTCCTCTCTTGCCGCTCTCGACAGAGCTGCCGGCATTTTCGTAGGGCAGTATTTTTCCCATTCCCCGATCGATCCCTCCTGGCGCCCCCTCCTGCGGGAGTTGTATAACCATTCCCGGATTACGACGGTTGTGGCCACCGATCACTATGCCGAGGCAACGGAGGCCATCAAAAATCAATTTCAGGACATGCAGATGAAGGCAGTCTCTTTGCCGACGGGGGGCGGGGCCAAGGTCAGCGATAAGATCGGTTCCGCGTCCGGAACCACTGATTCAAAGACCTGTTTTTTTATCGCCAATTCCGCCGATCTTGGTTACCACAAGGATGAAGAAGAATTCTGGCTCCGGGTGCGCGAACAAACAGGCTGGACGCCCGGGGATCGCCTGCTTCTGGTCGATGACTTCGGCGCCAATGAGGTTGGGGGTGATCTTTATGGGCAGGAAGCAAGGGTGGCGGCGCGGCGACAAGGAACAACGGACCTGCTGACGAAGGTCTTTGCTGGCCGGGTGGAGGTTGTGCCGTTTGTTCTATCTGGCGATGAAACAAGCAGAAACGGAGAGGCTCAGCTCCTCATCGCACAGATAGCCGCCAAGATCAGGGAAGGCCTTGGGGAAGGAGGTAGCCCCCATGTTTAATACCGTCCTGGTGAACGGCCCCGGCGGCGACCCCTGTGTTTATCTGGAGATGAAATACCGGCGCCGGGCCCTCCTCTTTGATCTGGGGAATCTGCATGCCCTGCCTCCCCGGAACATCCTGAAGGTCGAGCATATCTGTGTAAGCCATACCCATATGGACCATTTCATCGGCTTCGATCACCTGGTCCGCATCTGCCTTGGACGGGACCGCCATATCGCCCTCTATGGGCCACCGGGTTTTCTGGAGCAGGTCGAAAGCCGTCTCCATGCCTATACGTGGAACCTCGTTGAACAATATGTCAATGATTTCGTTCTCATTGCCACCGAGGTAGATCCCAAGGGCCAAATGACGACCCGACGTTTTTCTTGTCGCCGCGCCTTCCGGGCGGAAGGTGAAGATGAGATCAGGCCTTTTGACGGATTACTTTTCGAAGACAGCTATTTCTCCCTCCGGGGGGCCTTTCTCGATCACAAGATCCCCTGTCTCGCCTTCCGGGCCGAGGAGAAAAGACGGATCAACATCCGCAAAGACGCCCTCCAGGAATTGGGATTGCCCGCCGGGCCATGGCTAAGCGGCCTCAAGGATTGTATTGTAAATGACTGCCCCCCGGATTCCCCCGTCCGGATCTGGTGGAAAAACGAAAAGGGCTTGCCTATGGAAAGGTGGGCGCCCCTGGGGACGCTTGCGGACAGGATCGTCAAGATTACTAAGGGGCAGAAGATAGCCTATGTGACCGATGCCCTATACAGTGAAGATAATGCCGGGATGATTGTCAATTTAGCCCGGGCCGCCGATATCCTCTTTATCGAAGGCTCCTTCCTTGATGTCGAGGCCGAGCAGGCAGCGAAAAAATACCATCTGACGGCCCGACAGGCAGGCGCTCTTGCCGGGGAGGCAGGGGTGAAGCGAATGATCCCCTTCCATTTTTCTCCCAAGTATCGGGGATGGGAAGATCATCTGATTGAGGAGGCCGAGACAGCCTTCAGAGGTAACAGCGGTCAGCGTGAGGCCTTGTGATAACCCGCCTTGACAGCCGCTTCTTCAGAGGAGAAAACAACGCGGTGGTAGGCGGCGACATGATCGTAATATACCATGCCCGGTAAATGATAGCGTTTGCTGTCTCTGTTCCCGATGACCTTGATCATCTTTTCAGGTTCCCTATTTGCCGGGGAAGCAGGGGTGGCAGTCGCGAGCGGTGGTGAGGCGGGCGGCGGTGAGGACTTGCCCGACGGTGCGGTATCTGCTATGGGCGACGGAGAAGCGGTCTGGGGAACGGGTGGAGTGACGGGGGCATCTTTTTTCATTTCGCCGACCCGGGATGATGTGTCGGACCTGATTTCTCTGGGCCCCTTGTATTCGGATGGTATGTAGAAGAACAGGGAGAGGCCAAGGATCATAAAAAAGATCAGGAAGGCATGCTTGAAGAGATTACTGTTGTTGTTACGGACGGCTTGAATTTTAGTCGGTTCTGCGGAACGGATCGGAGGATTGTAGTCCAGAAATAGATTTGTCTGTATGGGGATGTCTTTTATCTGCCTGGGGATTTGGTCGAAAACCTTGTACTCGCTCAGCGCTTCGGCTTCATCAAGACCCAACTGGCGGGAATATAGCTTGAGATATCCGGGTATGAATTCCGGCTGACAAAAGGACTCAAAGCGGTTCTCCTCTATGGCGAGGAGCAATTCCGGACTGAGTTTAGTTCTCCTTGAAAGCTCCCCTATGGATATCTTTTTTGATTCCCTTGCCTTTTTCAGGTAGCCGCCTGAAGAAGCTGTTTCTTTCCTTCCCATCCTTCCCGCTTGCCGTCCTTACCTTAATTAGGGTGATGTTTCCACCCGCTTAACATGTAACGCTCTTTATTAAAAGACTTTTTTTGAAGAATATTTTTGTGCCCTTGACATGGGGGCGGAATTACTTAACAGTGGCAACGGGATTAGCGTGGTTGGCTCAGGTATGGAAAGAAAAAAAGGAGGTTTTTTCTGTGGAGGCAAAAAAGATAAGGGTTATGGGGATCCATTCAAGTCCTTTCCGGGGAGGAAACACTGCATACCTTCTGGAGCATGCCCTGCAAGAGGCGGCAAAAGAGGGGGACGTGGAAACGGAAGCTTTGGCCTTGGCCGGCCTTAATTTTTCTGACTGTACGCAGTGCAACTGGTGCATGAGAAAACAGACCCCGGCCCAACTGTGTAAGATTGAGGACGACATCTCGCCCATCCTCATGAAAATCCGGGATTGTGACGTCCTGGTGCTGGCTTCGCCGGTCTACTTTGCCAGACTTTCGGGACTGATGGCGTGCCTAATCGATCGAACCCGCTGCTTTATCTTTGGCAGGGAGAAGCATCTGGCCTTGAAGGGCAAAGTCGGGGTCGCCCTTGCTGTCGCCTGGACAAGGAACGGCGGTATTGAAACGACGTTGGAAAGCATTCATAGCGCTTTTCTTCTCCACGAGCTGTGGACCCCGTCTGTCCATGCCGCCGGGGCCATATTCGGCGTCGGAGCCGTTTCCGGACAAATGAACGAGGATCTTTCCTACCAGACGGACAAACTCGGGGTGCGCCAAGACAAGCAGGCCCTTCAAGCCGCCGGTCTGATGATGCACAAGGCCGCCGCAACGGCAAGGATGTTGAAAGGCAAGGGGTAGGGTAGGGATGAGGTTAAGCTTTTCTCAGACACGACGTGAGGAGGGAGCGGACTTCTTCCATACCTTGCTCATAGGCCTCCGTGAAGACGGTATCGCCGCAGCGGCAGGAAAGAAAAAGGGGTGTGAATAGAACGGCCTGAAACGCTTCGCAAGGGTGGGAATTTTTACCGAAAATGCTCTCGATCAGTTCACCTGTCTGCTTATACCAGGATTGAAAATCTGGGGAATAAAAGGATACCTTACGCATGCTGTCAATTTGCGCCAATTGAGATTGCAAGCGGGCGCAATTCTCATCGGTTTGATCGTCGTTAGTCATGGTGAGCAGTCCTTAGCCTTTGCCAGCAGCCTTTTTAATATCATGAATCACCACAGAATACTTCTCTTGCCCAGCGCACCCGGCCCTCGGGAGTAATAAAGACGTATTCCGGCGCCGTATCGATTTTGTCCAGACGGTTCCGCAGCCCTATCCCGTTGGCTAACTGAATCTGGATTCCCGGCCGGGCGTTTAGTTCCAGCAGGAGGGGACCGCGCCTTTCATCCATAACCATATCCACGCCCAGGTAACCAAGGCCGGTCATGTCAAAGGCCCGGGCAGCCATGGTCATGATCTTCTCCCAATAAGGAACGGCAATTCCCGTAACAGGATTGCCCGTATCGGGATGGTGGGTTACCACCTCATTGCGATGGACCGCTTTTAGCAAAACGCCGGCGCATATGTCAAGACCGGCGCCGATAGCCCCCTGGTGGAGATTGGCCTTGCCATCCGAGGCCCGGGTGGGCAGGCGGACCATGGCCATGGCGGGGATGCCGCGATAAACGATAATGCGGATATCCGGAACGCCGCGATATGTTACGGCGGCAAAAACGGGAGCAGGATGAATCAGTTCCTCGATGATGGCCCGATCCTCCAGGGCGCCAAGGGAGTATATCCCGGAAAGAATGCTCGATATATGGTAAAAAATGTCATCCTCGGTCAGAATATCCCCGTTTTGTTTTATGTAGCCCTTGTCGCTGACATCCTTGATGAGGACTATCCCCTCTCCTCCGGAACCACGGGCCGGCTTGACGGCGAATTCCTTGTGTCCGGCGAGGTTCTCCCCAAATCCCTTTACCTCGCCATGATGGCGGATGACATGGATAAGAGGGGGCGTGGGTATTTCATGGCGGGCGGCAAGTTCTTTGGTAATGATCTTGTCGTCGACGAGGGGATAACGGGAACGGGGATTCCAACGCATTATGTATTCGGCGTTCCGCCGATTCATTCCCAGGACGCCGGCTTTGCCCAGCCAGGAGAAGGGGCTTGCGATCATGATCATTCCTTGAAGGCGCGAAAGCGGATGTATTCCGACAGGCGATAACCAGTGTAGCGTCCCAGCATGATCTGCAAGGCCGCCACGGCCAACAGATATTCCGGATAGACAAAAAAGAGGAGCTGGAGCCCCTCCAACTGCAGGACGCCGTAGGTCAGGATGGCGACGGCGGCGCTTCCCGAGGCGGTAATAAGGGCTTCCTTGATTCCTGATTCCTCGATGAGGACATAAAAACGCTCGATGGTCATGGTCAGGATCACAAAAGGCAGCAGGCCCACAGCCATCATGTTGCGCAACCCCAATTTATTGCCGATGAGCGAGAGGATTAAGAAACAGATGACCACAAGGGTCAGGATGGCGGCCAGGCGGGGGACCAAAAGCAGCCGGAGGGCATTGATCCGTGAGCGGACCAGGTAGCCGATAAAAACTACCCCCGCAAAAATGGCTAACCCGTAAACAAGGCCCGTGCTGCGGAAAGCGAGGGCCATCAGGACGGGCATGAAAATCCCGAAGGTGGGAAAGCCGATGACATTGCGGAGAAAACAGATCATCAGGGCGCCGATGGGGACGAGGAGAATGATCCGGAAGGTGTCCTGAAACCCCGGCGGCAGGGAGAAGAGGGACCAGCGATTGAGAAAGTGGTTGGCATGCAGGGCCGGTTCCAGGTGCATCCGCCAGGGAGAGACGATTTGTCTGCTCAGGGTCCAGCGGACATCCCTTAGCTGGCCGCCGGCGACACTCGCGACGGCCGATCCCCCGGAAGCTAAAACCAGCACCTTTTCGCCCCGGGGATAGGACTCTCCCGTCTCCGGATCCATGCCTTCCCATCCCTTGCCCGTCCATATCTCCAGCCACTGCACCGGAGTGGAGACAATGCCTTCCTGAAGGATCAGGCCGATGCTTTCCCTGGCAGGCAGGCCCGCTGCCTGGGACAGATACACAAGCGAGCTGGCGGGGCCGAATTTTTTCCGGAAAGCGGTCCATTCGACGAGTTTATCGTTGGTTGGGGGCGCCCCTCCCCATTGCCCTCTGGCGATTCCGGCCACAGCCCGTAATTTTTGGTCAATTGGACGGGGCAACAAGTTGGCGGCCAGATAATTCAACATCCCCTGTTCGGAGGCGCTCAGCGAACCAGGCAAGGATGCGCCAGGAGGGGACTGGGGTTCCGCCTCTCCGGGCCGTTGCCTGATGACGACAGTGGCCTCATAACCGACATATTCTTCCTTCTTGGCGATAACTCCCGACCATTGACCGAAACGTCCCTCCCGTTCCGTCACCAGGTCGATTTCCATGTCCCCCGAGATAAACCGTTCGTCGATCAGCGACTGATCGGAACGGTTTTGCGGCAGGGCAATCCGGACTGATACCGGTTTCCCTATGGAATCGGGCTGAAAATATAACTCAGTAAAGATGCGCCAGGCCTTTACCTTGGCACTCGGGAATAGGGGGTAGTGGAGATAGATGACTCGATAGCCCACTAGAATCGCTGTAATAAGGAGCAGGAGTCCGCTCAGGTAGAAGGCTTTGTCCTTCATGGACTGGCGAGCTCCGGGCAGCGGGGTGGCAGGGCGCGCGTTTTCCTTACATCGACGACAAATCCTTTTTCCAGGACATTGCGGCCGATGAGGAGGGGGTATTGGACCCGCGAGCGGTCCATCAAGTTGGCCTCGACACGGAGGAACTTGTCGCCGATGCAAATATCCAACTCCACTACGGGCCGGCGCTGCTGGGCTCCGGAACTCTTGACCTGCTTCCAGCCCGTAACGGGGAGTTTCATTATCTTGCCGCCATAGGTTTCGGACAAGCGGAATTCCGCAATATTATCCCTGACTATCAATTCACGGGCATCTAGGGACGTTGTCGCGGCGCCCGTGTCGATCCGGGCGGGGAGCGTTATTTTCCCGGGCATAAGGATAATATCCTCCACGGCGCCGATGACCTTATCTGCATCTGCCCCTAAGGCTTGAGGAGGAAGGGAAATAAGCATGATGAATAATGAAATTAGCAACGGTTGGACAGTCCATATCATTCGCGAAGGCTTCATAGGGGTCCTCATAGTCCGGTTTCTTCCCATTCGCCCAGTCCCGCTCTGTTGAGAATGGTGATCTGGCGCCCCTGTACCTTGATCAGGTTCTGGTTTGTCAGCCGGTTCAGGGCCCGGGAGAGGGTTTCGGGAACAGTTCCCAGTAAGCTGGCCAACTGCCCTTTGTTGATGTCAAGTCTTACCGTGGTTGCCTGCTTCTGAACTTCACTCAACTGAACAAGATAGGCGGCAAGGCGCGTGGAGACGTTCTGTAGGGACAGACTCTCCACCAATTTGGTCATATGCAGGAGGCGGCGGGACAGGGTGGCCAGCATCCCCATGGCCAGATCTGGATCCTGGCGGATCTGGCCGAGAAAACTTTCCCGGGGGAAAAACAGCAGGTTGGTTTTTTCGACTGCCTGGGCATGGGCGGGGAAAACGTCATTGGCGAAGGTGGGAACCTCCCCGAAAGGCTCACCGGGACCGAAGACATGAAGGATCTGTTCCTTCCCTTCCGGCGCGAGCTTGTAAATCTTAACCTTTCCCGATAAAACTATGTAAAATCCGGTGGCCTTGTCACCGTCAAAAAAGATCTTCTGACCTTTTTCCGCAGTTTTGGAAATGCCGACGGCAAACATATCCCGCTGCTGCTGGGCAGAGAGCCCTTCGAAAAAGGGGATGGGGGGATTTTTTTTCTCAGCTATCATGGGCTGTATTTGCTAAAACAATTAAAATAGATCAATAATTTATGGAGATATAAAGGGCAAAAACTCACCCATCTCTTAAATCGGCCGCGTGAGTTTTCGCGATGACGTCAATAAAATTACACTATAGAAAATCCTAAAAAGAAGTTCCCGCTGCCCGATTGGCGGTAGCAATTGCCTGATGGGCCATGTCGATGGAGCGGCCAAGGGAGTTGAGAACCTGATCGGGATTATGAAAGCCCATGCTGTTTTCGGCAGCGACAATGTCCCAGAACCACTGGGCTTTTCTTACCAGTTCCCGGGCTTTATCAAGTTCAGCCTTGTTGGCCTTGGTGACAGCCGCTGCCTTGCCGATGACTTCATGGGCTTTGGCGACGGTTTGCCCGGCTGTCCTCTGAAGCTGCCATACATTGTTCTGTATAGTTTTAACGCGCTCCAGGAGCCATACCTCACTCTGAGTATGGCAGGGCATACACGATTCCTTTGTGAGTCGCATTGGACTGGTCACCCAATGGGAAGTATATTTCTGACCCTGCTTGCGTACATAAGGCATATGGCAGTCGGCGCAGGACACGCCGGATTTTCCATGGACGCCGCTGCTCCATGTCTCGAAATCCGGATGTTGAGCCTTGAGCATCTTGGCCTGGGAGTCTGGATGGAGCCAGTCCTGATCGAAGCCGGCGGGTTTTTCCTGGTAGTAGGCGTACATCTGCTCCGGAAGCATGCCCTTATCCCACGGGAAGACGACCTTCTTGGATTCCGGCTCGAAATAGTATTCCACATGGCATTGCCCGCATACATAGCTACGCATATCTTCACGGGATGCCTTCTTAACATCGATTCCTCTTCGTTGCATCGCTTCAATAAAGGCCGGATTAACGACCCGCAGATTCATCGTCGCCGGATCATGGCAATTTGCACAAGAAATAGGATGTTTTAATCTGGGGAAGAGCTCCGTCAAAGGCTTCTTGGCGTAATTCCAACCCATGTCCTTGTAGATATCGATGAGATTGGGGGTTTTACAGGTCATGCAGGCCCCGGGAGTGGTCGGGTTGATCCGTTTCGTTTCTTTCAGATCCTGGACGGCATATGGATGCCCCCGATCCTCCGTATAATCTTTGCTGAAGGCCATTCCCTTGAAGTTGACAAGAATCTCCGGTTCCTTCACTGATTTCTGCACTTTTTCGCTGCCCCCGAAGCCGGTAGGCGAGGGGGCCATCTCCTGGTTCTTCTTGTAGCTTTCATACTCCAGGGGATAATACTTGCCCCATACGGCAGGGTCATATTCTCCCGCAGGTATACTGGCCAGTTTGATTGTTGCGGCTGGTTTCCGGAGGAAGGTCTGGACAACGACTACGATACAAACAAGGGCGGCAATTACGAGTAGCAAACCCCAAATCTTTGTTTTCTTATTCAACTTTCATTCCTCCTTTTTCCAGGCCACGACCATGAGCCAGAAAGCGGTGGCACTTGAGGCAATCGCCATTGCCTTTGGCCATTTGCGTGTTTTCGATTGTCGAATAGTGGCACCGCAGGCAGTTGCCCCGTAAAATATCTTTCCCCTTTTCTGATATGTGAATGGCGGCAGGATAGATTCGCAATGTTTCATGAACCAGATCATTGAGTCCCGCCTGAGCCTTATAGGCCGCCTGTAGCGGGAGGCTGGCGTTGGGCATGTGACATTCGATACAGGCGAATTGTTTGTGGTTGGACACGAGGAGGCGAGCGTTGACGTGTTCCATGCTGTGGCAGGATCCACAAAACCGGGCATTGCCGGAAGCAGAATAGCCCACCGCAATGAACGCCGCAAGGGCCATGCCGACGGCCCCTGCTCCCAGCATCGCCCCTAAGGAAAAACGAAAATTGCGTTTATGGCTCATTTCGGATGCGGACTTTTCTACTCTTTGGTGATACGGTTAAATACGCAAGATTTTATGGGCAGCATAGTAATATGCCAGCCATCGGAATGTCAACGGAAAATTTTTACAGACTCCTGCTTGTACGCAAATGTCGGTTGTGCAGTATTATGGCGATAAACTTTCGATTCTTGATTTAAGTCAAGGCGCACCTCATCCAATGGGTGTAAAAGGGAAGCAACGATGAAACAGGGGGTCAGGAACCAAAAGCAATAGAATCTCTGGCTCCAAAAAAACCATGTATCTTAGAGGAGATAATATCATGTTTTGTTACCAATGTGAACAGACGGCTAAAGGCGAAGGATGCAGTAAGAGTGGCGTATGCGGGAAACAACCCGATGTCGCCGCCTTACAGGATTTGTTGATTTATGCACTCAAAGGTCTCTCCCTGTACGCTGTTGAGGCCAGGAAAGCCGGGATATCCGACATCCAAATGGACCGGTTCGTCTGTGAGGCAATATTTTCAACATTAACTAATGTGGATTTTGATCCCCAACGGTTTGTCCCCATTATCAACCAGACCGTGCAATACCGGGATGGGCTGAAATCAAGGGTCAGCCTGGTTGCTTCTGAAGGTCCGGCTACGTTTGTGCCGGAGAAAACCATGGAAGGTCTGCTTGCCCAAGGGGAACAGGCGGGCGTCAAATCCGATCCAACGATTGATCCTGATATCCTTTCTTTACAGCAGCTTTTAATATACGGGCTCAAGGGCCTTGCCGCCTATGCCGACCATGCCGCCATTCTTGGACAGACAGACGACAAAATATTTGCCTTTATATATGAGGCAATGGCTAAGACGCTGGAAATAAATCCGGATGTCAATGATATGGTGGGGCTGGTACTGAAATGCGGGGAAATTAATCTGCGCGCCATGGAACTGCTGGATGCCGCCAATACAAGCGTTTATGGTCATCCGGTTCCCACCGCAGTACCACTGGGTGTAAAAAAAGGTAAAGCCATCCTCGTTTCCGGTCATGACCTGAAAGATCTGGAGGACATCCTGAAGCAAACCCAGGGCAAAGGAATCCATGTCTATACCCACGGCGAAATGCTGCCCTGTCACGGTTACCCGGAGCTGAAAAAATACGACCATTTATTTGGCCATTATGGCACCGCCTGGCAGAATCAGGCCAAGGAGTTTGCCGCGTTTCCAGGAGCTGTCCTGATGACCACCAACTGTATCCAAAAGCCCGGGGAATCCTACCGGGACAACATCTTTACCACCGGACTGGTGGGGTGGCCCGGGGTGATCCATATCGGCAGCAAAGATTTTATGCCGGTCATTGAAAAGGCCCTTTCTTTGCCGGGCTTTGCCGAAGATGTGACCGGAAAGACCGTCATGGTCGGTTTTGGCCGCAATGCGGTCATGAGTGTAGCCGGACAGATCGTCGCTGCGGTCAAAAACAAGGCCATCCGGCATTTTTTCCTGGTTGGCGGCTGTGATGGGGCCAAACCAGGCCGGAATTACTACACAGAGTTTGTGGAAAAAGTGCCTTCAGATTGTGTGGTGTTGACTCTGGCCTGCGGGAAATTCCGTTTCTTTGACAAATCCCTGGGAGACATTGACGGTATTCCGAGGCTTCTCGATATCGGTCAGTGTAACGACGCATACTCGGCTATTCAGATAGCCGTGTCTCTTGCCAATGCCTTCGAGTGCGGCGTAAATGACCTGCCGCTGTCAATGATTCTGTCCTGGTATGAGCAAAAAGCCTGTGCGATCCTCTTGACCCTTCTTCATCTCGGGATCAGGGACATCAGGCTCGGACCAACCCTGCCTGCTTTTATTACACCCAATGTCCTGAATGTTCTGGTTCAGAAATTTAACATCATGCCGATTACAACGCCGGATGAAGACCTGAAGGCTATTTTGGGTTAGTTCTTGGAAGAGAAGGAAAGCCGTCACCATATGATTTAAGTTGACGTAACTTATTTGAATCTACCTGTTTACAACACAGACGGATCGGAAATGAAACGTCCATGACGAGGATGCGTCACAAGGGGAGGAGAAACAATGAAGATCACCAGAAAGATAATTGCCATCAATGAAGAAAAGTGCGACGGCTGCGGGCTGTGCGTGACGGCTTGCGCCGAAGGGGCCCTGCAGGTAATCGACGGCAAGGCAAGACTGGTCAGTGAGATCTATTGCGACGGCCTGGGGGCCTGCCTCGGGGAGTGTCCCCAGGGGGCCATCGATATGATTGAAAGAGAGGCGGATATCTTCGATGAGCAGGCCGTCGCAAAACATTTGCACCATGGGGAAGAACCGCCGTGCGCCTGTCCGGGTTCCATGATCCGGGAGCTGCGGCCGGTTGCGGCCGGCGAAGGGAAGGCGACCGGGGAGGTAGCCCAGCCGTCGCAATTGAAGAACTGGCCGGTCCAGTTGATGCTTCTGCCCGTCAACGCCCCCTATTTATCCGGGGCGGACGTAGTCATCGCCGCTGATTGCGTCCCCTGCGCCTTTGGAGACTTTCATCGCCGTTTTGTAAAGAACCGCATCCTGATTATCGCCTGTCCAAAGCTGGACAATGGGGCGTTCTACGTGGAGAAACTAACCGAAATGTTTGGGAAGAACGACATCCGGTCCCTTGAGGTTCCCTTCATGGAGGTTCCCTGTTGCGGCGGCCTCGTCCGGATCGTTCAGACGGCGATGCAACAGGCGGGGAAAAAGATCCCCGTGACGTTCACCAAAGTTGCCATCGACGGGGGGATTATAAATCCGTGACCGCATGGCAGGAATTTGATTAATTTATTCCGCCTTCTTCCAGGTTTTGTCAGGATTATATGCCTTTATCGCCTGAGCAATCTTTGCCGTATTCCTGCCAAGATCCTTCTGGTAAACCTGACCGTCTTTATTGACGATGAAGGTCATGACACCGGAATTGCGGTATAGGGCGGGATATGCAACCAGAGCGAACCCACCGATCATCTTGCCGTTGGCCACATAGCTGTATGCCCCTCCGGGAGCGTCTTTACCCTGTTCTTTGAGAATTCTGTAGTAATAACCACGAAAAGGAGCCGGTTTGCTCTTACCATCTTTCGAAAAGTATCCTTCCCTTGCGGCAACCGCAACGAAGGCCCCCAGCGGACTTTTTTGTTCGCCTTCTTTTGTCTCCCAGTATAGGCCGTCCTTTTTTCCCGGCGTGCTTAGAAGCTTCTGGGCATACTCAAATAATCCGTCGCCGTCGTAATCCCTGGGTGCATATTCCAATTGTGCATCCACGTATGCCTGGCAAGTCTGTATTGTATTTAGCTCATTTCTGCCGATTCTCCGCTGTATAATCTCTTCCTTACCGGCCTTTGTATCAAAACGCCAGCCATTACCCTTTTTTACGACCGGAATGGGCATGGGCCAGTCATTATTGCCGACATAGAGTATCGCTTTATTGCCATTGATGGTCTCAATTTTGTTTTTTTCATCATATGCCCTGACAAAATTATCACGTTCGGTCTTATCGGCAACATCATCACCGGAAGAAACAAGATTTATGCCGCCAGGACCAAATATTACGGTCAATTCCCCAGTATCGCACCCTTTCATTGCTGTAACCATGGCTTTGAATGCTGCCTCGGGAGAACCGAAGGTCTTCTGTTTAAGAGCCTTGGCAGAAACGGGTCCACTGAAGGCTAAGGTGGCCATGATAACGGCAATGGTGATTGCAATACCAAAGGGACGCACTAATTTTTTTCTTGTTTTCGAGGCTATATGCATCATTATTCTTCCCCTCCTCAGGTGGTTTTTAGTGGAGAAACAAAAATGGTTCTTCATCGACGACCACCTCCACTGCGGCTCATCCCGCCTCCGCTGCTCCTTGCCGAGCCTCCGCCATCCCGTGCAGAGCTCATGCCCTGACTACTTGCCCGGCCACGGTCACTCTGCATCTTTGCCTCGCTGCCGCTACGGTCCATACCATCGAAAGCGCCGGCAGATCCTTGCCTGCTATCCATGTTCCGGCTCTGCGCCGGAGTGCCTTTACGATCCTGGGCATCTTGCCTGTCACGTCCCTGAACATCTTTACGATCCTGCATCCCGGGACGGTCAGCGGCCTGGCCGGTTCTTCCCCTGTCATCCGGGGTATGTCCCCTGTAATCATTTCTTGCATTTGTACCGCCCCGGTCACGTTGGCCGTATTTCTGTTGTGTGGCGTTGTCTCTATAGGCAACACCCTTACGATGGGCTGGGTCGTGCTGCCATTCGGTACTGCCGCCGCCACCCACCTTATTGGTGTTATTTCGGTTAATATTAGCAGTGTTCTGGCTTACATTAGCATTGTTGGCGTACTTATTCCGGTTGATATTATTGTTAATAGTATTATTCTGGTTGACATTAACATTGACGCTTCCGTGATTCCAGTTGCAGCCTCCCCAGGCATAGCCCCAGGCCGCGCCAACGGCGACGCCCATTCCAAAGGATACAACACTGGCTCCTACAACCGCACCAGGCGGATAATAGGGATAAGGCGGGTAGGCGGGATACATCCAGGGGCCATATACTACAGCAGGATTATAGGCAGGGATGTACACCACCTGCGGACTGGCAGGCTCAATAATAATTGTCTGTGCCTGGGTGGTAACCTTCTGCTGATCCGTGCTTTTCAACGTGCCCTGTGCCTGAGCCTTTGCCCTGAGTCTCTGCACCGTATCCATTACGCCTTTTTCCTGGGACAGAAAAGCGTCTCCCAGCTTCTGGGTCCACTCAAGCTTGTCATTCATCATCGCCAGCACG
Organism: Syntrophus sp. (in: bacteria); assembly: GCA_025355725.1. Lineage (GTDB taxonomy): Bacteria > Desulfobacterota > Syntrophia > Syntrophales > UBA8958 > UBA8958. The sequence goes on along the minus strand of JANXZC010000073.1, from coordinate 19,598 downwards.
GATGGAAAGTTTACCAGTGATTTTATACTGGGATCCCAGTTCTGTTTCTCAAGGGCGGTCGTTAACGGATCCCCCTTAAGGTTCTGGTTTGCCTTGGCCCACCGTGCCGCTTCCACAATCTCAAGAGGATAGGTAGATGCCATCAGGATCTGAACCAGTAGTGAATCAGGGTAAAGGGCTATCGGGGCGAGCATCTGGTCCAACTCTTCCTGCTTGAACTGAGGTGATGCCGGCGGCGCCGTGTTCTGGGCAAAAGCCCCGAAGGGTATTGCCAAGATTAAAATAAGACCCCATAATAACACCTGAACAGATATTTTTTTTATCATGACTTTCCTCTCTTTATGTGCACCACGGGTAATAGCAACTCATTGGCACGGCGGTTTGCAATATTTTTACGGAAAAAGCCAGCCCTCTTTGTGAGTCGTGCAAGAGCATTGCCCCTAAGCAAAAATCACTTTATCCTTCCCTGCGGCCTTGGCGGCATACATATTCTTATCCGCCCGGTCGATAAAGTGCATCATGTCTTCTTGCGGTTTCAACTGCGCCACACCGATGCTAACCGTAACATGAGTGTCCTTTCCCAATGCCGGTGTAAAGATCTCCTGCCGGAAGCCTTCCCGGATGCGTTCCGCAATGAGGTACCCCTGCTCACCTGTCGTTTCCGGAAGGATAACGACAAATTCCTCTCCACCGTAGCGGCATGCCTGATCCAGGCGCCGCATGCCACTGCGGATAACCTTCGCCAAGCGGATCAAGACACCGTCGCCCTCTAGGTGACCGAAGGAATCATTGTATTTCTTGAAATCATCGACATCCAGCATCATTAGTGAAATCGAGCGGTTATAGCGTGCGCTGCGATTAATCTCCGTCGCTAGTTGGTTGTAGAAGTGTCGAGAATTGTATAGTTTTGTCAGGTTGTCCGTGATGCTCAGCTCATGATAGCGCCCCTCGCTCTCCCGCAGATCGTTTTCTATGCGGTTTCTTTCCGCAATGATGATCCGCTCCCTGAGGACGCGTTTGATCCTCACGAGGAGCTCCTGTATCCTGACGGGTTTCAGGATAAAGTCACTGGCCCCCTTGGCGATGATATCCTCGTAGGTAAAGTTGCCGACCATACCGGTCATCACGATTACGTTGCTGTCGTATTTCCCTTTAATGGCCTGAGTTAGGGCGATACCATCAAGGCGTGGCATGGAGATATCGGTTATCACCAAATCCATCGACTCTTTTTCAAGGATTTCCAGGGCCTCTATCCCGTCTGCGGCCTCAAGGCAGCCATAGCCCAAATCGTTAACGGCCTCCCGGATCAGTTGCCTCATTGTTGGTTGATCATCGACAACAAGTATCCGGAACTGTCCACTATTGACCTTCTCGTCTATATCCACAAGCATATTCGCTCAGCCTTTTCTTTACAGAACAGAAAATCTTTGCACAAGTCACCCTGCGCATACTTTCCGTAAATTTTTTCTTTTTGGTAAGTATAAGAGGGATGGTCCAGTATGTCAAATTATTGTTGCCAACAATAATTATTGTAACATAAAAAAAGTTGATAGGTCCATTTTTAGTATTGACGGCATTAGCTGATTAACGTAGAAAACTCTTATACTGAGGAAGAACTACAATCGCCTATGTTTGAAAAGAACCGGCTGCTATGGGAAAAAGAGGGAACGGGATGGCCCCATTTTTCATTCATTAACGATAAATCAATCATGTGAGGGAGACTTTTATGGAAAATGAAAACAGAATAACGCCGACAAGCCTGTTGCTGCAAATGGGCCCCTCGCCCGCCGACAACCGGGAGGGAATAATGACGGCCCTTCCCTGGAAGAGCAAGCTGGGAGGCGCCCAGACCAAGGCACTATTCCAGTATCAGCAGTTCCTCGATTCCATAAGTAACAACTTTGCCCTGTTCGGACCTTTCGCTATGGCCGCCAGCATGCAAAGCACTTTCATCAGATCCAGCCTGATAGAACCGATCAAGGCCCATGCACGTATTGCCGTACGCTCCGGCAGAGAACCGGATATGTTCCGGGATATGAACGGCTGGATATACAAGAACTACACCCGCTTGCTCTATTATCTGTGCAGCTATTTCATCACAGACGGCAAGTTCAACCGGGAATCAGCGCACCGCGTCGCCACCTCAGAGGTAGGGCACCAGAAGCTGAAGGAATTCGTCCAGGAATTCGCCCAACTGGAGCACAGCTACAATGCCTTGGGTATGACAAGACTCAAGGCGATGAAGGAGATGCTCAAATGTCTGCTGATCGTAATCACGGAGACTCCCCTCGAAGGCGAGGATATGCCGTACATGAAGAAAAACGCCGACGGAACGGATGCGATGACCATGGAGGAGTATCTTGCCGAGAACCGCTTCCGTATGGAATGCCTCTATAAAGCCAATGCTTTCGATCCCAAGGAGTTTTCCGAGCGGGCCACCCACGGAAAGATCGGTTTCTCACCCTATGAGATCGTCAGGGGATCGAAAATGCATAACGTCAGGCTTCGCCATTATGATCTGCCCAAGGGCATCAAGCCGAATGGTAAAGTGCTTTATCTATCCACCCCGCTCATCAACAAGCCGGAACTGTTCGATCTTGCCGAGGGCAAATCCGTGGTGGAGGGGATGTTGAAAGAGGGCTATACGATTTATATGGTCGATTACGGAGACTGTGGTCCCGATGACACCCATCTTGGGCTTGATTACTACGGGAAAACCGTTCAGGACCATTATCTGGAGATCATCAAGAAAAAGAACCCCCAGGCGGAAATTTTTATCATGGGCTACTGCATGGGCGGGACACTGATGCTGCCCTACCTGGCCAGACGGGCGGAAGAGCGGAAAGCCCGGGGGGAGCAAATGGATGTCACCAAACTTGCACTCATGGCTTCCCCCACCAAGTTTGACGACGGAGACAGCGGCCACGGACCCATGCGTTCGTTCATTAGCCAGAATTACGATCCCTATCTCATGAATCAACTGTTCGGCGCCGTCAATATTCCTCCCCAGGTTATCGATTTCGGGATGAATGAGATTCAGCCGGGTGTGCATTACACCGTTCTGTCCGGTTTCTACAGTCGCGCCATCTATTCCCATGCCATTGAAGATTCGGCGCCCTTTCTGTTCTGGCTGACCCACGGGACCAAATTCCCCGCCCAGGCGCACCGGGATTGGATACAGAACTTATTCATGGGCAACCAGCTTGTGAAGGGTACCTACTGCCTGCCGTCCACGAATCCGGATCTCGATGGGAAACCCGTCAACATGGACGCCCTTCGTGAAGCCGGCGTCCGGATCTTCGACTACCGGGGTTTGAGGGATCCCATCGCGCCGGCGGGTTCCTGCGTGGCAAGCCAGCTTTGGGGGCAACACCTGGACGGCAACGTGATGGTGACGAGAGGTGGACTGAACCGGACCTTCGAGAAGAATATCGGGCACATCTTCGTCGTGAGCAAACAACTTCTTGCGGAGTACCTGCAGATCGTCTCCGACTTCCTGCGCGGCGAGAGCTGCGAGGATGTGCATGAAAAGTGAATGGGGCGTTACAGCTTCGATGAAATAATCCATCGGGAAAAGATGGCGTGAAGATGGGGTGCGTGCCGGTAATGACTATTTACGTACAAGCTCCAAGTTATGATAACTAAAATTTCGGACCGGAAGACCTAGTCCCGCTGCATGTTTCCGATACGGATTTCCGTACGCCCGAGATCTGAAGAAAAATACGCCGCCGGCGGGGGCGGTTATCGAAGTCGATCAGGACAAGCTGCTGCCCGTTACCGAGGACGAGGCGCACCCTCGGTAAACGGGGATGGGTAGCTGAAATATTCGTTCAATTGCTCCCGTCTAGCGAGATTCCATGACCTTTTCCGCCGTCTCTGCCGTCGAGAGCATGGCCTCCCGATGGGCCTCCACGTCCCCGATATCCATGACGCCGCAGGCCCGGATCAGATAGCTTTCCTCGAAACCGTACCATTTGAAGAAAGAATCATAGCGGGGAAAAACGTCGTCGAACTGCCGGTCGTCCGGCTGGCCCTGGGTGAGGATAAAGACCAACTTTTTCCCCGGTGACAGGCGGCTGGGATGGGGGTTGGTGACATAGTCCGAAGCGAGGAAAGAATAGGTCCGGTCAATGAAGGCCTTGAGCTGGCTGGCGACCTCACCGTAGTAAATAGGCGATGCCATGACGAGGACATCGGCCCCGCGGACCGATTCCAGAACCGATTCCAGATCATCTTTGAGAATGCACTTGTCTGATTTGGTCTTGCAGGCCATGCAGGCCTGGCATCCACGGTAGGTTAATTTGTTGAGCTGAATCATCTGGATCTTTGCTCCCAGCTCCTTTGCCCGCTCACAAAGGCGTTTCGCCAGGGTGGAGCTGTTTCCTTTCGATCTCGGACTTCCTAAAAGACAAACGATTTTCATGTTATCCCGGCCTCCTCTCTTGCCTGCGCAGATACAGAACTTTAATGTCTCTATACCATGAAGGGGTAAAAAAATCAGCTATGTAAAGGATTATGGTCAAAGAAAAGCCTTCAAGGAGATATATGCACTCGATATAACTTGCAAAAAAATATAATCAGCCCCTTTTTTTGAAACCCCCTTGCATTTCTCGCAACAATCCATAAAATAGGAGCCAAAGACTTGGAAGGGAAGGTGGCATGGCCCCCGATTCTCAACATGAAGATCCTGGCTTTGGCGGCCTGACCGATACGGATTATGATGTTTCCCTGGACGAGCCGGCGATGTTCAGGGTGATCCTCCACAACGATCATTACACGGCCATGGACTTTGTCGTCCAGGTCCTCATGAGAGTTTTTCAAAAGCCGGCAGCGGAGGCGACGGAAATAATGATGGACATCCATAAACTCGGTCAAGGTGTATGCGGGATCTTTACCTATGATATAGCGGTGACCAAGACATCCCGGGTCCACTCCATGGCCAAGGACCGGGGTTTCCCTTTGAGGTGCAGTTACGAAAAGGCATGAATTTTGCTTTAACTTAATCCTGAAGCCGGCTATCATTACCTCATCCCGCTTCAGTTTGCAGGAGAAACAGGAGTAACTAATGAAAATCAGCGAAGAGCTTGATTCCATATTCAGGGCAGCCTATACGGAGGCAAAGCTCAGGTCTCACGAATATCTGACCCCCGAGCATATACTTTTTGCCGCCCTGTTTTTTGAATCTTCCGGTGATATTATCCGCGCCTGCGGGGGTGATGTAAAAAATCTGCAGATGCGGCTGGAAGATTTTTTTGCCACTAAAATGCTGAAAATGAAAAAGGAAACGGATCCCGTGCAGAGCGCCAGTTTCCAGAACGTCATTGAAAGGGCGGTCTGGCATACCACCTCGGCCCAGAAGGGAGAGCTCGACATCGGCGATGTCCTCATTTCCATTTACGATGAGCGGGAATCTTATGCCGCCTTTTTCCTCCATCGGGAGAGCATTACGAGAATCGATCTTCTGAATTACGTTTCCCACGGCATTGCCGCAGCGCCCAGGGAAAAGCCGGGGACGGCGGAAGGGGACAAGCGGACGGCCCCCGGGGAAAAGGAGAACAAGGTTCTCGCCACCTTTACGACGGAACTTGTGGAGAAGGCCAAGGCGGGAGAACTGGACCCCCTCATCGGTCGGGAAGACGTCATTGAAAGGACCATGCAGGTCCTCTGCCGGCGTTATAAGAACAACCCCGTCCATGTCGGGGAGGCGGGGGTGGGCAAGACGGCCATCACCGAAGGGCTGGCCCAGTTGATTGCCCAAGACAAGGTCCCCAAGCCCCTGAAGGGGGCCAAGATCTATTCCCTCGATATGGGGGCCCTGCTGGCGGGGACCCGTTACCGGGGGGATTTTGAGGAACGGTTGAAAAAGGTGATCGCCGAGCTCCAGAAGATCCAGAATGTGGTTCTTTTCATTGATGAGATACACACAATTGTCGGCGCCGGCGCCGCCTCCGGGGGGGCGATGGACGCCTCGAACATCCTGAAACCGGCCCTGACCTCGGGGAAGATGAAATGTATCGGCGCCACCACTTATGACGAATACCGGAAATGTATGGAAAAGGACCGGGCCCTGTCCCGCCGTTTCCAGTCCATCGATATTCCCGAGCCGTCCGTGGAGGATACGGTCAGCATCCTTGCGGGTTTGAAGGACCGCTATGAGTCCTATCATCAGGTATTCTACACAGAGGATGCCCTGCGGGCCGCAGTGGAACTCTCGGCCCGCCACATCAACGAGCGGTATCTTCCCGACAAGGCCATCGACGTCATGGATGAGGCCGGCGCCAAGACCCGTCTGTATCGGGATGATCAGGAAGGGACCATTACGATCACCCCCGCAGATATGGAAAGGATTGTGGCGCGGATGGCGCGGATTCCGGAAAAGTCTGTTTCTTCATCGGAAAGCACGCAGCTTCGCTTCCTCGATCTGGATCTGAAGACACATATCTTTGGACAGGATCAGGCTATTGACATGGTTGTCCAGGCCATTCGCCGCTCCCGGGCGGGCTTTGGGGACAACAACAAACCCGTTGCCTCGCTGCTGTTTGCCGGCCCAACGGGAGTCGGGAAGACTGAACTGGCCAGGCAATTGGCCCTGTCCATGGGAATTCCACTCCATCGTTATGATATGTCGGAATATCAGGAGAAGCACACCGTTTCCCGTCTCGTCGGCGCCCCTCCGGGCTATGTAGGATTTGAAGAAGGAGGGCTCCTCACCGAGGCCATTCGGAAATCTCCCCATGCCGTCCTGCTCCTCGATGAGATCGAGAAGGCTCATCCCGACATCTTCAACACCCTTCTCCAGGTGATGGACTATGCCACCTTGACGGATAACAACGGCCGGAAGGCGGATTTCCGGAATGTCATCATTATCATGACCTCCAACGCCGGGGCCCGGGACATCGGCCGGGTGGAAATCGGTTTCGGCGAGCGCCGGATAAGCCGCCAGGCGGTGACCGAAGCAATCAAGAAGATCTTTACCCCCGAATTCAGGAACCGTCTCGATGCCGTAGTGACCTTCAATGGCCTGACCAGGGAGGATGTGATCAATATCGTGAAAAAACAGCTCCGGGAATTCCAGAAACAGTTGGGCGAGAAGGATATTACCCTCGATATGACCGAAGCGGCAATTGACTGGCTGGCGGACAAGGGCTACTCCGACGACTTCGGGGCCCGTCAGATTGCCCGTCTCATCCAGGAAAAGGTAAAGAATTTCTTTGTGGAGGAAGTCCTTTTTGGAAGGCTGGTGACGGGTGGGCCCGTTCGCGCCGATGTGGAGAATGACGAGATCGTCCTGAATGTCCTCGATGCCCATATTCCGGCTCACTGAAGAGGTCGTCTTTCCACCGCCCCGTCTTGCTTCTGAAGGGGGGCTGCTCGCCTTCGGCGGCGATCTGGCCCCGGAGCGCCTGATTCTGGCTTATGAAAGTGGGATTTTCCCCTGGTATAGCGAGGGGGAGTCCATCCTCTGGTGGTCGCCGGACCCCCGCTTTGTCCTTTTTCCCGACCAGCTGAAAATCTCCCGCACCATGAGGGGTCTGCTAAAGAAAAGCCTCTTTACTGTGACCTTTGATAGATGCTTCCATGAGGTGGTCACAGCCTGTCAGGAAGCGCGGAGAGGACGGGAGGAGGGGACGTGGATCACTGCCGCAATGACGGCGGCCTATATTCGTCTCCATGAACTGGGCCTGGCCCATTCCGTGGAAGCCTGGCGGGAGGGAACCCTGGCGGGGGGGCTCTACGGCGTTTCCCTGGGGAAGTGTTTTTTCGGGGAATCCATGTTCACGAAGGTTCCTAACGCCTCCAAGGCGGCGTTTATTACGCTGGTTAAAACCCTGGGGAGGTATGATTTTCAACTCATTGACTGTCAGGTCTACACGGACCACCTGCACAGCCTGGGTGCGGAGATGGTTGGCAGGGAGAACTTCCTCCAGCTGCTGCGGAAGGCTCTTGATTACGAAACGCTCCGCGGCAACTGGCACTCGCTGACGGAAGAAAGAAGCCAAGACAGAGCTTGTCCCCAAAGACCCATTCCCTTTTCCCCGGCGTCATCCATGCTTGCCGGCGGCCGCCGGCGGGGATGCTCCCCCTATTTCGTCCCCCATAACAAATCATTGTCATCATAAGAAAAAAAGATTAAAGGAGAGGGAACGACTTGGAGGAGGTGTGAGGTATGAAAAAGAAGGAGATGGATTATTTTACCGCCCTGTATGATGTGGCCAGGGTGATTAATGCCTCTCTTGAACCGGTCCGGGTCCTGGTGATGATCGTCCAGTGCGTAGTGAAGGCCATGGACGTCAAGGCCTCAAGCATCCGGCTTCTCGATGATCGGGAAAAGAAACTGATCCTGGGGGGAGCATGCGGTCTTTCCGAGGCTTACCTTCACAAGGGACCGATCCTGATTGAGGAAAGCGGCATCGACAAAAAGGCGCTGAAGGGCAAGACGATCTACCTTAAAGACGCCCAGACTGATAAGGGTTTCCAGTATGGAGAAAAGGCAAAGGCGGAGGGAATCAAGTCGGTCCTCGTCGTGCCCCTGATGGTCGAGAAGAAAGCGATCGGGGTCCTGCGGGTCTATAGCGGCAAGGTCCGGGAGTTTCATGAGAAAGAACTTCAGTTTCTCCAGGCTGTGGCCGACCTGAGCGCCATCGCCATTGAAAACGCCCGCCTCCATCAGATTCTCCAGGTTAGTTGTGAGCTGATGACGGCGCACAAGTACCGCATTGATGATAATTAAGGGAGGTGCGACGATGATTCGTCTTGGTATAAACGGTTTTGGAAGAATCGGGCGGCAGGTGCTCAGGGCCGTCCTGGAGAGATATCCCCAGTCCCTGCAGGTCGCGGCCATCAACGATCTTTTCGATGTGGAGACCAATGCCCACCTGTTCAAGTATGACACGAATTACGGCCGTTTTTCCGGCGACATGGCCGTGAAAAAGGACACCTTCGTCATCAACGGCCAGCCCATCAAGAACTTCGCCTTTCGCGACCCCGCATCAATTCCCTGGGATGACGAGGGAGTGGATATCGTGATCGAGAGCACCGGGCTCTTTCTCACCGGTCCCAAGGCGTCGGCCCATCTCCAGGCAGGGGCAAAGAAGGTGATCATTACCGCTCCCGCCAAAGAGGAGGACATCACCATCGTCATGGGGGTAAATCACAAGCAGTATTCCCCCCAGAAGCACCACATCATCTCCAATGCCTCCTGTACAACCAACTGTCTTGCCCCGCCGGTGCTGGTTATCCACCAGGTCTTCGGGATCGAGAAGGGGATGATGACGACGATTCATTCCTATACGAATGACCAGCGGATTCTCGATATGGCCCACAAGGACCTCCGCCGGGCCCGGGCGGCGGGCCAGAATATCATTCCGACGACTACGGGGGCGGCAAAGGCACTGAGCCTGGTGATTCCGGAGTTGGCCGGACGTTTTGACGGCTATTCCCTCCGCGTTCCCACTCCAACCGTATCCATAGTCGATTTCACGGCGGAATTGAAGACGAAGACCAGCACGGATTACCTCCGCAAGGTCCTGATTATGGCGGCCCGTAAATCTCTCAAGGGGATTATGGCCTGTGAGGAGGATCGCCTCGTTTCGTCGGATTTCAAGGGGAACGAGCATTCCTCGATTATCGATCTGGAATTTACGCAGGTCCTCCACGAAAACATGGCCAAGGTTGTGGCCTGGTATGACAACGAATGGGGATATTCGTGCCGGGTGGCCGATCTCTCAAATTACATCGCCCAAAAAGGATTTTAACAAGGCATGAGCGTTCATGTTCTGGTCATTGACGACGACGAGGTTGCCTGTGAGTTTCTCCAGGAGGCCCTGACCCGGGAAGGGTATGACGTTCAGTACTATACATCGGCAAAGGCTGCCCTCGCCGAAGATCTGTCCCGATTTGATCTCCTCATGTCGGACATCCGGATGCCGGGGATGGACGGTCTGGAGTTTCTCAAGCGGGTCCATGAGAAGTTGCCCGATCTGCCGGTGATCCTAATGACGGCTTACGGGTCCCTGGAAACGACCATGGACGCTTTGCGTCTTGGAGCGTGGGATTATATCAGCAAACCCTTTTCCCCCGAGGCAATTCGGGGGATGGTAAAAAAGGTTCTCGACGTAAGGGAATTGCGCCAGCGGCGCGGCCGGGGAGCGCATAAGGTTAAGGAGGATCACCAGTTTATCGGCTCCTCGGCCACGATGGTGGACTTTTACAAGCAGGTGGCCCGCGTGGCCGACGCTGAGGCCAGTGTCCTGATCGAAGGGGAGAGCGGCACGGGCAAAGAACTTACCGCCCGTTCCCTTCATCAGTTAAGTATTCGCCGGGACAAATCTTTTGTGGTTGTTCACTGCGGCGCCATTCCCGATACCCTGTTGGAGTCGGAATTGTTCGGATACGAGAAGGGGGCCTTCACCGGCGCCGATCACGCCCATCAGGGTCTTATCGAATCCGCTCAGGACGGGACCATTCTTCTCGATGAGATCACCGAGATGTCCACGGGGCTTCAGGCAAAATTGCTCAGGTTTATGCAGGATGGAGAGGTGCGGCACCTGGGGGGGCATACGGTGCGTCACGTTTCCGTCCGGGTAGTGGCGGCGGCCAACAAGGACATTGATGAAGAAATCAAAAAAGGCAGCTTCCGGTCGGACCTCCTCTACCGTTTTGTCGTGCGCCTCCACATACCGCCACTGCGGGAGCATAAGGAAGATCTACCCCAGCTCGTGGAATCCCTCCTGAAGAAACTGGGATACCCCACGGTCCGGATCTCCGATGAGGCCATGGAGCTTTTCCTGGCCTATGACTGGCCGGGAAATGTCCGGGAGTTGCAGAACGTCATCCAGCAGACCCTGCTTTTGTCTCCTTATGGGCTGATTCTTCCGGAGTATCTGCCGGTCCGGTTTCAGAAGAAAAAAGAAAGAGAAAAAAATGATCTGTCTCCCCTGGAGGAGGCGGAACGTGATCAGGTCCTCCAGTGCCTGAAGGAAGTCATCTGGAATCAGACCCGCGCCGCCACGGCCCTGGGTATCGATCGTAAGACCCTGCGCTCCAAGATCCAGCGTTACGGGTTATTCAAAGGTTCGGAATCGGAATTTGCTCCCTGAAAGAGACCCATCCCATCTCCCATCTATTGCTGTTGCCTGCTGCCCATCGCCTGCTCATACACGGGCAGATAAAGGCTGACGGTGGTTCCTACTCCCGGCTGTCCGTTGATCTCCAAATGCCCGGAATGAATCTTAATGATATCCTGGACAATCGCCAATCCCAGTCCTCTCAATCCCTCATCGTTGTGGGTGCTGAAGAAAGGCTCGCAGATTTTGCCCATAAGCTCCGGGGGTATCCCCGGTCCGTTATCCCCGATGGAAATGGCGATCCTCTGATTTACTGCATCCAAAACGGCAAGGACGGTAATGACGCCTTCATCTCTTCCGGAAAGGGCTTCCGTGGCATTTTGAATGAGGTTCAGCAAGGCGGTCTGAATCCGGTAGCGGTCAACAAGGAGCGGGGGAAGATCCGGGGGCGCCTGAACCCGAATAGCGATGTTCATGTTCTGGATCATGGGTTCCACCAGCGGCAGGGTTTCGTTTAGCAGTTCCTCTACTGTCGTGGCCTCGAAATGGGGCTCCGGCGGCCTGGTCACCCGCCGAATGTTCTGAATAACTGTATGGAGCCGCTGTGTTTGCTGAACGATGAGTTCCAGTTTGCGGTTGACGTCGGGGGGCCAATTCTCTCTTTCGAGGAGGAGCCTGGCAAGGCCGGCAATGGAATGGAGGGGCGTCCCCATATCGTGAGCCAGGGTGGCCGTCAGATAACCCATGGCGGTTAGTTGCTGGAGCTGATTTACCTGATTCTGTAGCTGGACGACCTTGAGGGTCTCCTCCTGAACGCGATTCTCCAGATGTTCCGTCAATTCCAGATTGCGCGCCAGAACCTGCTCGATTTCTCCGGCCATGTCATCGAAGTGGGCCGCTAAATGTCCCAGTTCGTCCTGCCTTTTGAGATGGATGCGATGCTGGTATTTACCTTCCTGAAATTCATCAATCGTTTTGGTGATGGTTCGGAGCGACCGTCCGATCAACCAGTCGTAACTGACAAACAGGACGATGAAAATAATGAGCAATAGGCCTAAGCTGCTGTAGAGGAGCATGATCTTCGCCCGGCCCAGGATTTCCGTCCGTGTCTGGGAAAAACTGACCAATCCTACCACATGGATGCTCTTGTCCCGTTCGGAAACGTCGGGATAGAGCAGTCCCAGGGCGGGACCGGCCTCGGTGTTGATGCTCAGATACTGGGGTTTCATCGTTTCGATAGCTGTTGCGACGGTGTTATCCGGCCAGTCGTAGGCAATGCGTCCGGCCCCGGCGACAAATTCGATGTTTCCCTTTTCGACGGCGAAAAGATCGATGCGGGCCAGACGAGTATCGGTCTGGACATGATCTTTCAGGGTCATGTCCAGGGCGGACAGGCCGCGGCGGGTCGGGAAATACTCGTAATAGGTGCTCACCGTATCGGCAAGCTCGTCCATGCGCCGGGCCTGCTGTTCGACGAGGAGATTGTCGAAGACTTTTAGTTGCACCCATCCCCAGGCAGCCATGGTCATGGCAATGGCAAGGACGGTAACAAGCATCAGTCGGGTACGAATAGTCATAGCAAGCACTTTAGCATACACTTGCCGCTCTGCAAGTTATTATTTAACAGTTATTATTTACCGGGTGTGCCGGGGGGAATGTTGACGGCAGTTTTTGCGCCGTTGGGGGGGGTGAGTTTTTTCTTCGTCACTTTGCTGATCCGTTTAGCGATGTTCTGATTATCCTTTGCAATATAGCTTACCCCCACTTCATCGCCCACCTTTATTTTATCCAGGGGTTTGACCAGGGAAAAATCCATGGTTTCCGCCGTGCCTTTGACATTCCGTTCGATTTTTATTGCCTCAGATGAGATTTCAATGACCTTCCCCGTAGCCCGCATGCGTGTTTCCCGGGGCGGTGCTTTGGGGGGAGCAGGTTTAATAGGAACGGTTTTCACCGTCGTTGATTTTCCCGCATAGGGATCGGGATGATCGATGGCGAAAGACGCTGTTGCGCAAATGAAAACTACACAAAAGAAAATCGCCAGCCAACTCTTCACCCGGACCTCCCATAGATATTTGTCCCGAAATAATGCAAATATTACGCCATGATGCTATCCGTTCCGGGTGCCATGTGTGTCAACACACCGAAAATAGATGCTTAATCTATTCATCTCCCGTAGCGGCCGCCACAGAATAACCGGTGGGAAAGGTGAATTAATACCCAAGGAATGAGGAATTATTCATCATGTCCTTGACCGGTCCGTCAAATTCGTGTTAGCCGTCAGGCAAATTCATCTTGTCCCGGAAGGACCGGTCTTTGGAACAAAAAACCTTTAAATACTACGACATGATCATGGCCCTTTTCGTTACGGTCCTGATTATGAGCAATATCTTGTCTTCGGCGAAGATTGTCGATTGGGGGATTTCGCTATTCGGCATTCCCCTGGCCTTCGATGCGGGAACAATTTTGTTTCCCGTCAGTTACATTTTTGGCGATATCCTCACGGAAGTTTATGGTTATCAACGTTCACGGCGGGTGATCTGGATGGGATTTGCCTGCCTGATCCTCTCCAGCCTTCTTTTGCACGTCGTAAAGATCATGCCGGGGGAGGCGCTCTGGGAAAAGACGGCGGGGCAGGCGGCCTATAACGCCATTCTGTCGGGAATGACCTCCGGGGGGATTGTCCTGGCAAGCCTGCTGGGCTACTGGCTGGGTGAGTTCTCCAATTCCTACGTACTGGCGAAAATGAAGATCCTTACCCGGGGGCGCTGGCTGTGGACCCGGACCGTGGGGAGCACCCTGGTCGGCGAAGGGATAGACACCCTTGTTTTTGTTGCCGTTGCCGTCCTCTTCGGCGTTTTTCCGGCGGCTCTTTTCATTACCTTGGCGCTGACGAATTACCTCTTCAAGGTCGGCGTCGAAGTGCTTATGACCCCGGTCACCTACGCCGCCGTGGGGGCCCTCAAGCGGGTGGAGCATGAGGATTACTATGATCGCGGGACAAATTTCAATCCCTTCCGGATCTCCACTACCCGACTCGGTTCCTAAAGGACGCCGGTCAGGATTCCTGAATCGGTTCGCGAGCGGAAGGCCAGGCGCTTGATGTCCCGGAAACCTGCCGCCCCCATCATCTCCCGTATCTCTCCATCCCCGTAGGATCGCCCCCCTTCTGTCCCCACGAGCATATTCAGGGAGAAGAGGGCCGGATGGAGAGGGCTGTCCAGGCTATCGTCGAGGACGAATTCATGGATGAGGATCATCCCGCCCGGCGCGAGGGCCCGGGCCGCCTTGGCGATCATGGCCCGGCAGACCTCCGGCCCCTCCCCGTGAAGGACCTGGGAGAGCCAGGCCGCGTCGTAAGGCCCCCCGAGATCGTCGCTGACAAAGTCTCCCCCGGCAAATTCAATGCGCTCCGACAGGCCGAAGCTGCGGATCGTCTGCTCCGCCAGGGGCCGTGTCGTGGGCAGATCAAAGACCGTGGCGCGGAGCCCCGGGTTTTTCAGACAGAAGTGGATGGCGTAGGTCCCCGGCCCCCCGCCCAGATCCAGGAGACGACTTCGGCCGGAAAGGTCCACAGCCTCGGCCACCAGGGGCCCCAGGACGCTGGCGATGGTGAACATCCCCATGAGGAAGTTTTCCCGGACTGTTTCGTTATCCACGGCCGCCGAGATCCGCTGGGGATGGCCGGTTTTTACGGCCTCGGCCAGACGGTTCCACGAATCCATCAAGTTATGGTGGTGCAGGATGAGATGGCCTATATAGCGGGGCGACTTCCCGGACAGGAGGGTGAGGCTTTCCTCGGTATTGGCGTATCCGTATCCTTCCCGCCGCAGAAGACCCATGGCCGTGAGGGCGTTCAACAGCAGGGGGACGCCCCGGTGACTGCCGCCGATGGCCCGTCCTATTTCTTCCGCCGTTAAGGCCTCCCGGCCGATCACGGTAAAGATTCCCAGCTCAACCGCGGCCTGAAGAGTGCAGCTCTTCCAGTAGGCCCCGGACATTTCCATGATCGTCTCCGCCGTAATGTTCATGATATTGCCTCCTTGCAACACTGAGAGTAAAGAAAGTATAGGGAAAGCAGCCTTGCATGTAAAGAAATATATCCATTCCGAAAACAAGCTGCCGTCGTTTCGTTCAACACCTTGAAAGATTCTTTCAAAAGTCGGGGGCAAACAAGTCCCCTTTTTCCCTTCCCGAGGTCTCAATAAAAAATTATTAGCTTTTATAATCAATAATTTATAAAATTATTAGCCGATTATTTCCAACATGGCACGTATTTTTCATTAAGATAAGTCAAACGAAAGCAAATAAATAAAAAAATAAATAAAAACATAGAGGAGGACACAGATCATGAAAAAGACATTAGGAACGATGGTAGCGGCAATGGTGGTTGTTCTTTTAACTGGGACTTTCGCGATGGCAGAGTACGCAGCAGCCGGTGTGGCTAACTTCCCCTACTTCCAGCTTGGTTGCCTCATTGTGGGCGGGATGGTCATCATCAGCCTGAAGCACAAGTATGAGAAGATGTACACGGGAGAGGTTGCCGGGGTTTTCGCCCTCTATACCGTCCTGATTGCCCTGTTCACCAATCCGGTCATTGATACGATCAAGAATCTGGTCGGCTAAGACCAAAGACAGTTCTTACAAAAGCCCCCTGACGAAACCGGTTCGTCAGGGGGCTTTTGTTTTCCATTGACATCTCCATTTACATGTGCTTGATTTCTAATCGCTTCAATCTCCATCCCAAAAATCTTTAAGTTCCAGCCATAGTTAAGATACAGATGCCGTAACAACAGGTAATGCATATAAAATGCGGCTATGTTTTAATACGAATCAACACGCCACATTAAGCAAGAAACGGAAACAGCAATGAAGATACCCTACTATCATGTCGATGTTTTTACCGATCAACTCTTCAAGGGCAATCCCGCCGGCGTCTGCCTGTTGCCGTCCGGGTGGCTCGCCGCCGAACTCATGCAGCAGATTGCCTTTGAGAACAGCCTCTCGGAGACGGCCTTTGTCGTTTGCGAGGGCGGCGCTTTCGAACTCCGCTGGTTCACTCCCACGGTGGAGGTAGATCTGTGCGGCCACGCCACCGTTGCGCCCGCCCACGTTCTCTTCAACGAAACGGGCCTGGATGGGGACCTGATCGAGTTCGCCACCAAGAGCAGCGGGATCGTGAGTGTGGAAAGGAAGGGGGACAGATTAATCCTGGATTTTCCCTCCCGGCCGCCCGTGGCCTGCACGGCCCCCACAGAGCTGGAGGACGCCTTGGGGAAAAAACCCGCCGAGATCTGGCGTGCCCGGGACTATTTGCTGGTATTCGCTGATGAAGAGGACATCCGCAACATGCAGCCGGATTTCGTGCGGATGCTGAACTGGGATTGTCTGGGGGTGATCGTCACGGCGCCGGGGAAGACCGCCGATTTCGTGTCCCGTTTCTTTGCCCCCAGGGCGGGGGTGAATGAAGACCCGGTGACGGGATCGTCCCATTCCACCCTCATTCCTTACTGGGCCAAACGCCTGAAGAAGACAGACCTTCATTCCCTGCAACTCTCAGCGCGGGGAGGGGAACTGTTCTGCCGGGACGCAGGCGAGCGTGTAAAGATCGGCGGCAAGGCGGTTACCTATTCCCGAGGAGAAATTAATATATAAAATCAGCCCAGCCGGGCAGCCAGGGTTTTTCTCTCCCAACCTCGGGATGCGGGTCCACCGGAAAACTGATAGATAGTTCAATATCGCTTCCAAGCAGAAGGAGGACAAAATGAGAATAGGCACAACAGTGTCAGCATTGGCTGTTGTCATTTGCGTCGCATTGTTTGGTCAGTCTGCGGTTGCAGATGTAACGATTCAATACAACGATTACAGCGGCTCTCCAACCATAGGGCGCGGCAACGGGACTTCTACGGATCCAAACAATCCGGGTTACGGTGCCATGCGGATATTTATAGAGAAGGTTATCGATTACACCGATGAATACGGGCCGGATGCATTACCCGTCGGGCAGAAGGTCGTCTTCCAGCGAAACCAGAGTACCGGGCGCGCGGTAAGTGCTCTCAGGGCCGGAGTGCAATTTGCAAACGCAAATGCCCAACCGCAGCTGGCCGCGTCAGATCCCAGTTGGGGCTTTATTTATAATTCGATCCCCTTTGGGATCAATTTCCGGCAGATGCTTGGATTTCTCTACGATGCAAAGCTGGAGGGATTCGGGGGGAACGGCATCGAATTGGCACAAGCGATCCTGGATAACCGCGGGGGAACTCAAATCGTCTTCCCCGTCGTGGGAAGCACCATGCAGGGCTCGGGTTATTTTCCACAACCCATTGGCAAACCGGACTGCAACGCCGGAGACACGGATTGTCAAAACCAGGGCGGTGGGATCGGCCTGGCCGGTCTTTGCACGTCGGGCTGGAGAATTCGCTATCTGGCTCCGCCGCAGGATATCGTGGACCGTGCATGTGACCTGTTGGTGAAAAGAGGCGTCATACCCGCCAAGACTCTCAAGTTCTATCCGCCCGTAGGAGGCCAGTCTGTCCTGTTGCCCATGCAACGAGGAACGATTCAAGGCTTCGAATACGTCACGCCGTTTGATGACCTTGTAGATTTCTTTCCAGTAAAGGATGCGACTCCCGCCAATCCTCGTGGTAACCCCGATACGGGCAATCTGAATTGCGGTCCCGTGCTTGCTTTCCCTATTCCGCCCGGTACCAAAGAGAACTGCTCACAAAATATCGGCCAGAGTGGCGCGCGATATGCCCATCATCCCTCCTGGCATCAACCGTTCCTGTTATCGTGGCTGCACGTTGATAAGACCGCCTGGAACAGCTTGAACGCCGCCCAGAGAGCGGCTGTACTAAGAGCAGCCAAAGACTCCGTGATCGGGTCCTACAATGCGACCGAGTCGGTTCAGTGCAAAAAGCTGAAAGCCATGCTTGATTTCAATAAAGGCATTAACCAGCGAAACCCGGACGGCACGCTACGATTGATCGCTGACAAACCTGTCAGCGCGGAAATCACTATCGCCAGGTGGCCGGAAGATGCATTAAAGGTTCTTCTCGAAGCCAGAGATGATTATTTGGCATCTCTCGAAGGACCTGATAATCAGAACCAAAAGACTGACGCACAGAAAGACTTTTCCGCCATACTGAAAGCGGTCAAACAATATGCCGCACTTATAGGTGCAACCAATTTTGATCCGGGCAGATTTCCTGCAAAAACGGGCCTGGTCAAAGGCGAGGATTGCAATCTGGTGAAAGACTAGCAATCAATCGGAGGGGGCCACGTTCGATCTATTGCTCATGGCATTGCGATATGGAAAAGATCAGGAAAATCAGTAAGGTTATCAAGAGCACCCCTACCATTGAAGGTGCGGGTGTCCACTTGGCGCGGGCATTTGCCGAGGCAACCACATATGATCCCTTCCTCCTTCTCGACGATTTTCGTTCCGCCGATCCACGGCATTACCTCAAGGGATTCCCCTGGCATCCCCATCGCGGCATTGAGACGATCACCTACGTGATTCAGGGAAGGGTCGAACATGGGGACTCTATGGGGAACATAGGCGTGATCGCCTCCGGAGATGTCCAATGGATGACCGCCGGCAACGGCATCATCCATCAGGAAATGCCGAAAGGGGATGAAGAAGGCCGGATGGGGGGATTCCAGTTATGGGCCAATCTCCCGGCCGCTCACAAGATGATGAATCCGCGCTATCGTGACGTGAAGACCAACCAGATACCGGAAGTCTCCATGGGTGGCGGCGTAACGATCAAGGTCATTTGCGGTGAGATCAAGGGGACCCGCGGGCCTGTCCGGGACATCGTAATCGATCCGGAATATCTTGATATTACCGTGTCTCGGAGGACGGAGTTTGTTCATCCGACCAAATGTGGCCACACGGTCTTTGCCTACATTATCGGGGGCAAGGCATGGTTCGACGACCAAAAGGACCCCCTCCTTGGCAATGAAAGTCTGGTCCTTTTCCATGACGGAGAACACATAGTGATTTCTACCGAAGATGATCCGGTTCGTTTTCTCCTCATATCAGGCCAACCCATTGGTGAACCTGTTGCATGGCGAGGCCCTATCGTGATGAACACCCAGCAGGAGTTACGAACCGCCTTCGAAGAGTATAATAATGGGACATTTATCAAGCACCGGCAGGGGTAATCCAATGTATGCTCAATAAAATTAAATATTTATGCAAGATTACAGATGATATTTAATGATCGCTATCGGTTTCGAGTAATATTTGAACTTCATATAATCTGATATTATGGGTGAAACACGAATATATGACAGCATTTACATGGAGAAAATAGCTCAGATATTTATATTATATATAACACTGCAATCTCACACGTGGGTGAATTTAAGACATGCGTATATTAGTTGTACGGTCGCGCTGCGCGCGACCGTACGGCGAGTTGTGCTTTCGCACTCGCCCGATAGTCCGACCGCGCGCTGATTCGCGCGGCCGAACCAATCGTTCGAGCGCATTCGCCAACAGCCTTGCCGAGCAAGCTCGGCAGC
>JANXZC010000040.1 GCA_025355725.1 Syntrophus sp. (in: bacteria) | reverse complement strand
GAACCGCACCAGTTCCTGCTGCCTGTCCCTGACAGTGCCATCAAGTCCGCCCTCCAACCAAGTGGCACTGCTCATTTCAGCACCTCCCAATGGCCGCCTTTGTCCGGGCCTGCGCGTCGAAGTCGTCCAATCTCTTGCATTTTTTTGATATTTCTCTCGACAGATCGCGTTGTAACTCCGGTTGTCTCAGAAAGTTCAGCAATCGTTACTTCCGGATTTTCCAGAATCAACCCCATTATTTTCTCCGACGTTTTCTCCGACGTTTTCTCCGACGTTTTCTCCGAACCGTGAGCCGGTTTTGCTGTTTTCACGGGAATCCTTCCCCCGATTGCCTCCTCACCCGCCAGAAACGATGGGCGCAGAAATTCGGCGATGAAGAGTCCGGCTGTTTCGCGGAAGATGACATCCGGGGCGTTTTCGAGGATCAAAGGCATGCCGCGGCCCCAGGCTTCGACCATCTCGATGCGGCGAAAGAGTTCGGCGATCAATGGATTGCGACGTCGGGAGACATGGCCGCGTCTGAGGTCGGCAAGGGTCAGCCCGCCGAAAAGTGTACCGGGATTGCGGATTTCGACGCGGTTTTTATAGACGGCAACCTGCACATAATCCGGGTCGCGATAGTCACGGTGACAAAAGGCGTTTATTATGGCTTCGCGCAGAGCCTCCATGGAAACCTCAGGCACATCCTCACGGTACAGGCCCTTGATACGCATGCCGATGCGGATGTTTTTAAGGATGTATTTCTGCGCTTCTTCAATTAGTTCAAGGATATCGCCCCGGAAGTCATGACGGTCGATGATCATGGCGCTGGTGGTGGTGCCGAAAACGGCGCAGCGCATCTCCATGGGTTCTTCGGTGAAAAAAAGCGGCGCGGCGTTAATGAGCTTGCGGTCCCTCATCAACCCCAATTTTTCAAGGGCGTTTTCAGGTGTGTCCCATGTGAGCTTGGCACGTTCGACAAAACGCTTCAGCTTGGACTCATCGAGCTCTGTAACCGCCGTGCTGCTTACTTCATTATCCCAGCGCAAGCGTTCCTGGTTTTTGCTGACAATCAGGTTTTCCAGCTCCTTCGCACTCAGTTGACGATCTTCATCAGCCACCCGCATGTAGGCACGCCCGTATGCGTAGTAGGGTGTTTCCTGACCTGCAAACACCACTTTGATACATACGGCATTCTTCAGGGTTTCCAGCGTTACCTGGGGATAAATGCGCGGTTCAATATGTGCACCAATGGCTTGAGAAACATCGCGCAAAGTCTTTTCCGTTGCGTCAAGTCCGACGGCATGCCCGTCATGCTGAACACCGAACCAAAGTTCGCCTTTTCCGTGCTTGTTGAGAATGGCAACGATAGAAATCAGGCCGGCTTTCAGTTCAGCCAGGCTTTTCTTTAGTTCACGGGTTTCAGTTTCCTTCATAGCGCATTTCCTCTTCCATATCCCAAGGACTCTAAAATGGATTCCAGTCGGGAAGAGACAAGCTCACGATCCTCTTTTAGTTTTGTCAACGGCACCCGATACTTGTCCCATAGATTCTCAATGACCCGCACCAGCTCCTGCTGCTTATCCCTGACCGCGGCACCGAGCCCGGTGTTAAGGTCCTGAGCAAAGAGATCGAGCACCAATGCCTGCTTCTCATCCACGCTGAGTGCCGCGCAGCGTCGCTTTAACTCATCCACAAAGGCGTTGGTGAGGGTTCGGAAGGTGGACCTTGCAGCGGCGAGTTCCGTCTTGATCTTTTCGTAGGGGGCCAGTTCAGCCTCAAGGGCCGCCGTCTGGTCAAAATAGGGTTGCAGTTCAAGCCGGACATTTTCCGCTTTGCTACTGTCGGTGGTGGTGGCTTTCTTTTTGTTGGCCGCTCTTTCGAGCTTAGTCAGCTCCTTCAAGGCATCTTTGAATTCCGCTTTCAGTTCTTTGACCTGGCGCTCCAGGTCCTTGGCATAGTTCCAGGATGCCAACTCCTCGTCGTCGGCATCGTCCGGCGTATTGCTCTGCTCGAAGGCCTCTTTTTCGCCCTTCAGGCGGGCGATCTCGGTTTTCGCATCGTCGATCTGCTGGAGATAATCGGCCATGGTCCGTTTGACCAGCTTATGGCTGAAGGGATCAAAGGCCGGTCCCACGCTGTCGTCATCTTCCACCGCATCGGCAATGGCGTCGATCCAGCCGTCCACCACTCCGCAAAAGCCATTTTCCATCAGGGTCTTGAAATCCGGCAAGGTATCGGTCCACCAGGCGGCCACCACGCCGGATAATTTGAAGCTGCCCAGCACCCCAAGGGGCAGCAATGCCTCGGTAAAGCCTCTAAGGAATGCCGAGCGCACCGCGTTGAGATTGCGGCCTTGCGGCAGAGCAACCAGACTCCCGGTGTGTGAGGCCCACCACCCGGCCAGCGCGTCTTCGATGGCGCCTATGCGCGCCTGCAACCCGGCATCTGTTTCTATGATCCTGGCAATAGTGGGTCGTTCCACGACTTCCGCATGGAAATCACGGTAACGGTCATCATCGGGCCTGCGGGCTAAGAGCACGTCCGGCGCAAACCCAAGGGATTCGAAGAGCGTCCTCCGGGCTTCAATCTCGGAGGCCGGAATGCCGCCTGCGAGATGCGCCCGTACATCATGCGGCTCCGGCGGTGGAGAATTATCCACATAGCGGCGGACATTGAGGTTGTAGTCATTGGCAGCATCCGCGATCTCGCCCTGCGCCACAACTCTGGAGTAATTGGGGACCTCGGCATACCGCTCATAGGTGGAGGCCATTTTTTCAATGTCTTCCGGGCGCAGATAATTTTGCGCTCGCCCGGCGAGATACTCGTCATCCGCATTGATAAACAGCACCCGGCCGCGCCGATTCTCCGGTTTGTTGGGGTTCGGCGTATAGCCGGTGATGTTGGAACGCATAATCAGAATACATGCCGGGATGCCCGCACCATAAAAGAGATTTTGCGGCAGGCTGATGATCGTTTCGATCAGATCCTGGTGCAAAATCTCTTGCGGATCTCCTTTTCCGCCCCGCCGCGGAACAGCACGCCGTGGGGCAGGACCGTCGCCACCATGCCACCGGGTTTGCAGACCGCAAGCATATGTTGAGCAAACATCAGGTCCGCTTTTTTTCCCGAGGTGGGGCACCAACCCCAGCGATAGCGTTCGGGGAACTCCATGTTACTCCTCGTGTAGTTCTGACTGAATGGTGGATTGGCGATAACCCTGTCAAAACGTTCGAGTTCGCCGCCCTCCCGGTGGAGGGGGTGCAGGAGGGTGTCTTCAAGTTTAATGTCGGCGCCGCGCACCCCGTGCAAGAGCATATTGATTTTACAAATGGACCAAGCCGAGGGATCGTTCACCTGACCGCAGAGTCGCAGGTTGGTCGGGTCGCCGCCGGACTGCTCAATATACTCGCGACTGATGATCAGCATGCCACCCGAACCGCATGTGGGGTCGTAGATGCTCATCCCTGGCGTTGGGCTCAAAATTCGGACCATCATGCGGATCACATCGCGCGGGGTGTAGAAGTCTCCGCCTTTTTTGCCGGCCGATTCGGCAAACATGTTGATGAGAAATTCGTATGCGGAGCCGAGAAGGTCGGAAAACTGAAAGTCCTCATTGCGAAGGCGGTATCGATTAAAGTGGCGGACCAGATCCTTGCAGGCTTCATCGGAAACGATGCGTTTGTTGCTCTGAATCTTCATAAACTGGATGTGATCCAGAACATGCTGAAGCCTCTCGTTCGCTTCACTTAAAGCGGCAAGCGCCTTGTCCAGGACGGCTCCAAAGGGCTCCGAGGCGTCGTTCAGTTTGCTTTGCAGATGCGACCAACGGGCGCGGAGAGGGACAAAGAAATCATCATAATAGTCGGGATTCTCACCATAATGGGCCTGGGCCTCATGGATCTTAACCCCCTGGTCGGTCTTTTTCTGAACGATTTTTTCGTAGTCCGCTTCAAAGACATCCGAGCATCGCTTCAGAAACAGCATTCCGAAGATGAAATCCTTGTAGGTGGACGCATCCATGCCTTCGCGGCGCAGGATATCCGCGGCGCCATAGAGGTGGCGTTCGAGTTTTGCTAAAGAAAGCTTAGGCATTTGGCGCCTCGTAACTCCTTATACGAATGGCTTGATCTTGTTCGTTCAGAAGAATCATTTCCGCTTCTCTTTTGCCGCAGCACCTTTGGGCTTTGCTTTGCCCTGCTTCGAAGCGCTGCCGGCTTTAACCCAGCTATCGATTTCATCTTTCTTAAACTTCCAAAGCCGCCCCAGTCTGTGCGCCGGCATGCTGTGTTTTTCAATCAACCGATACACGGTGTCGCTGCTGACACCGAGGTGCTTGGATATTTCATCCACGGACAGCCATCGGTCTTCCATCTCGGCCATGTCTCTAACCCCATAAGGTGCTGTTTGATTGCCGTTGCCCGAAGATGAGAAGCGAAACAGAAGGACGGCAAAGAGCTTCTTCCAGGAATATGCGAACAATAAGGCGATTCTTACCGATTGTCAACGGCTTTTACTGGCAAATGTACGAATAAATGGGCAATGATCGACTTCTACAAGCATGGTTGGATCTGTCATATGATACTATAAATGAGCATGTTTCAACCGCAATTCATAAAAATTATCTCATTATTGTTTTTATTGCTTTGTATTTGGAAGTCAGCATCGTAGCCCTT
This sequence comes from Syntrophus sp. (in: bacteria), assembly GCA_025355725.1. Lineage (GTDB taxonomy): Bacteria > Desulfobacterota > Syntrophia > Syntrophales > UBA8958 > UBA8958. Next base: position 27,621 of record JANXZC010000040.1, on the reverse strand, counting down.
AGCAGACTAAAATGCATCTTGTTGCCCTGTCTATCTTTGGGGGAGCGTTATAACCTTCCCCGATCCCTTGCCCCGATAATGCAGAGCGAGCATGGTGATGTCATCTGATTGGGGTTCTTCTCCGGTAAACGTCTTGACGGCCTTCATGACGCAGTCAATGATCGTTTCCGGTGTCCGCTGGTCCGGGCATTTGGCGATGGTCTCGAGCAGGGTTGGGTCGGAAAAAAACTCCTGTTGGAGATTCATGGCCTCCGTCACCCCGTCGGTGTAGAGAAACAAGGTGTCGCCGGGAGTCAGGATCAGCCGGGAGGTTTCAAATTCAGCGTCTTCCATGATTCCCAGGAGGAAACCGGGTGGGGACTCCAGCCAGCAAATTTCACCGCCCGCTGAAATCAGGACCGGGAGATTATGGCCGGCATTTGCGAAAAGGAGTTCCCCGGTCTTGAAGTTCAGGATGCCGCAAAATACGGTGACAAACATGGAGGAGTCGTTATCCTTGCAGAGCTCCTGGTTTACGTTGGACAAGGCCATGGAAGGGAAAACCGCCTGGCTGGCGATCCCCTTCATCAGAGTTTTGGTTACGGCCATGAACAGGGCCGCCGGCACCCCCTTGCCGGAAACGTCGCCGATGGAAAAGAATACGTGTTCCTCGTCAATCAGGAAGAAGTCATAGAGATCGCCCCCCACTTCCTTGGCCGGTTCCAGGGCCGCAAAGATTTCAAATTCCTCCTTTTCCGGAAAGGGAGGAAAGCGCTTGGGAAGAAAACTCATCTGGATCGTATGGGCAATCTTCAGTTCACTCTCGATCCGTTCCTTGGCGGCGGTAGTTTCGGCAAGATTGCTGATATACTCCTTCAGGGCGTCCTTCATATTGTTGAAGGAGTTTGAAAGGGCGGCCACTTCGTCATGGGATCTGACCGTGGGAACCTCCACTTCCAGATTGCCCCGGGCGATTTCCCCCGCCTTGTCGGCCAGGATACGGAGAGGCTTGGTAATCGTTCCGGAAATGGCGATGATGACAACCAGCAAGGCCAGAAACCCTGCACCGCCGATTGCCAGAATAATGACACCAAGCTTGCCGATGCCCGCAAAGAGCTTGTCTTCGGGGAAGACCACCCCGATCGACCATCCCAGGGAGGGTAGGGGGGCATAGTACATCCAGGATTTCTGACCGGCAAAATGATTATTCAGGGTCACAAACCCTTTCCCCCCCCGGATCATATCCCTGCCGATCTCTCTGAGCGACGGGTCATTATTGGCTTCCGCGATGCTGAAGATGCTTTCCCGCATGATGTAGTCCTTATTCGGATGGGAGACGAATACGCCATTGCGGGAGATGAGAAAGGAGTAACTTGATTGATGGGAGGATATCTTTTTGATCGTCTCCATCAGCCATTCCAGGGAAATGTCGGCGGTGACGATACCGGTGAAGACCTGCTTTCCGTCTTTATAGTTGTAGAAGGGGACGGAATAGGTTGACATCATTATGTTTCCCGCTCCCTCATCGAAGTAGGGCTCGCTCCAGACCGGTTTGCCCAACTCCTTGGGAATTTGATACCAGTCCAGGAAAAAGTATTGATATTCGTTGCTTCCCAAAAAAGACGGAACAAGACCGCCGTATGGCCCCCGACAGATATATGGGGCGGAATACAGAGATTTCCTGTCGAAGGCATAGGGCTCATAGGCGACGGCGGAACCGAAGATCTCGGGATTGGTTTGCAGCAGGTCGATGATCTGTTTCTGAAGTTCCGGCAGCGTCGGTTTGGAACTCCCAAGGGAGCGGGCGAGATAGGAGGGAACCTTCTCCACGCCATTGAGGACAATCTCGATCTTGCTCACCGTAGCGATGGTGATGATTTCGGCATTCTTTTTTACATCTGCCAGGATCTGGTTTCGGGAATAGTAATAACTGTAACCAAAGGCCGCAATGAAGATGCAGGCCGTACTGGACAGGATGAAGAGGGACATCCGGAAGGCCAGTCCTCCCTTTCCGGTCGCTTTGAGGTTATTCAAGGCAAGAGGCATAGAACTCACCGAAGGGGAGGATTGTCCGGATGAGACCGCTTTTCTGCAATTCTCCGGCAACCGTATCGTAATCTTTTGCGTTAAGGGCGCCGATAGGAGCTTTGGGATCCACCGGTTGCATCAGATCTTTCATTCTGGCAAGCATCCAGCGCTGGTGGACCCGGTTGCCGCCGGCATGGGCATCTTTGATATATTTCATGACGATGTCCGTGGCCTCGTCGGGATTTTCAAAGGCGTACTGCCAACCTGCGAGGGAGGCCCTGACGAACTTGCAGCAGAGCTCCCGGTCCCGCTCATAGGTTTCTTTGAGGACATAAATCCCATCTTCGGGAAAATTGAGGCCATACCGGTCAAAAAAGAAAGTGGTCAGCTCATCTTCATTAATTCCGGAGTTGATGATCGTATGATATTCATTGTACCACATGGCGGAAGCGGCATCGACTCCTCCTCTCAGAAACAGATTGACCGTTGCCCCCTGGGAAACATGTTTTACCTCGATGCCGTATTTGCGGAAAAAGGCCCGGGGCTGAACCTGGAAATTCGGCCACATGCTTACTTTCTTGTTTTGAAAATCAGATGGTTTGGAGATGCCGCTCCCCTTTTTGGCAACGAGGATGAACCCGGAACGCTGCATGAGCTGGCCGATATTGACCAGACGGATCTTTTTATCCCGCTGCTCGATCGCTTCGGAGAGAAACATGGTGGTAAAATCAGCCCGACTTTTGCCAAGCATCTCGGCGGCGGGAAAGTCCGGGCCGCCCTTGAGGATCTTCAGGTCAATCCCGTGTTTACGATAAAATCCCTTTTCGTAGGCGACGTAATAACCGGCAAACTGGGCCTGGGGGAGCCACTGGGGCAGAAAGGTCATGGTGCGGAGTTCACCGGCCGCCGCGATTGCGGGGAGAAGGCAAAGGAGGGATAAGATGGTGATGAAGTTTACGATAAAGCTGCTGAAAGTTTTATGAATTCGACGTGAGCAATTTCTAATCCCACCCTGACCCTCCCGCTGAAGATGACTGGAGCCAATTATTCCCTCCCCCTTCAAGGGGGAGGTTAGGTGTGGGATGGGGTTACGTGAGCGATACTTTACCATTGCATCCGTACTTTTACACCATGTCCGTTCAGATAGGTCTTCAAATCCTGGATAGTGTGGGTCCGGTAATGGACGATGGAGGCGATGAGGGCCGCGTCGGCTTGGCCGTCGTTAAGGACGTCCAGCAGGTGCTCCGCCTTGCCGGCCCCACCGGAGGCAATCACGGGAATCCTGACCTGTGATGAAACCAGCCGGGTCAGTTCTATTTCATAGCCCTCCTGGGTGCCGTCGGCATCGATGGAGTTGAGACAGATCTCTCCCGCTCCCCTGCTTTCTCCCTCCTTGGCCCACTGCAGGGCGTCCCGTCCCGTATAGATCCTGCCGCCGTGAATGACGATTTCGTATCCTGAAGGGATCTCCGGGCGGATCGCGACCTTCTTTACGTCCATGCCGAGGACCACGCACTGATTGCCGAAGGCCTTCGCCCCTTCGTCGATAAGGACGGGATTTTTCACGGCTTCGGAATTGATGCTTATTTTCTCCGCCCCGGCGAGAATGACGGCCCGCATGTCTTCGACGCTGCGAATCCCGCCGCCGACGGAGAAGGGGATGAAGATCGTCTCCGCCACCCGGCGGACCACGTCGAGCATGATGTTGCGAGCATCCGACGAGGCGGTGATGTCATAGAAGACAATTTCATCGGCCCCCTGCTCGTAGTATTCCCGGGCCGCCTCCACGGGATCACCGATGTCGATATTGCCTTTGAATTTAATACCTTTCGTCAGCTTACCGTCCCGGACATCCAGGCAGGGAATGATACGTTTACTGAGCATCGTTTCCCTCCCAGCGGCAGAAATTGGCCAGGATCTGCAAGCCTGGGGCGCCGCTCTTTTCAGGGTGAAACTGGACGGCCACCAGATTCTCATGGGCGATAGCGGCGCAGAAGCGCAGGCCGTAATCAGTCCAGCCGATAACCCAGCGATCATCCGCCGGGGCCGGGTAATAGGAGTGGACAAAATAGAATTCTGCAGCGGCGGGAAGATCTTTAAAAACCGGATGGGACCGCGGGAATTCGACATGATTCCAGCCTATGTGGGGGATCTTGAGGAAGCGGCCTTCCCGATCTTTCAGATCTCCGGGGAACCGCTGGACGGACCCCGGAACGATGCCCAGGCAGACGGCGTCGTTTTCTTCGCTGCGTTCGAAAATCACCTGTGTTCCGAGGCAGATGCCCAGGGTTGGTTTTCCTGAGGCCACCCATTCCCGGAGCCGCAAGTCCAGTCCCTGGCTGCGGAGATTGACCATCGCCTCCCCGGCGGCCCCCACGCCGGGAAAGATAATCCGGTCGCAGGAGTCCAATATCCCCGGATCATCCGTGACCTCACAGGGCTCGCCCAGGTAGTGGAGCGCCCGGGCCACGCTGGTAAGGTTCCCCGCTTTATAGTCAATAATTCCAATCATTGTTTGTTGATAATCTCCTTAAGCGGGCAGGTTCTCCATCGCCAGTTCGTCCTGGATGTCAATGCAGCCGATGACGCTCTGGGCGGCGGGACATCGCACCAGATAAGCGGCGAATGCCTCCTGTACGTCCTGTTTCCGGTCTTCCGCCACATGGAGGTGATACTTTACCCGTATTCGTGTTATTTTTAAGACATTGTTAACGTTTTCAATATCTCCCTCTACTTCCGCCCAGTAGCGGGACTCCGGGGTCGCGATCTTTTTTCCGGCCAGCACCGTGGCCAGTGTCCCCATCATTCAGCCCGCTGTCGCCGCAACGATGTGATCCAGGGTGGCGGCGTGTTCCTCTTCCGGATCGATCTTGTAGAATTTCTTTATTCCCCCGTGGACGCCGTAATAGACTGGTTCGTTGAAGCCTTCGATCATGGCGCGCCGCGTGGGTCCCTTCTCCCGGACGATCCTGATCTTTGAAGTGTGAACGATCTCTCCCATAATTCGCCCTCCTTTTAGTGATGGGTTGTTAGCCTGCTGCTCGTGGCTTGTCGCTTGCGGCATCCCTTCTCCACGGGTAAAGCTAAACCATTTTATGGAAAAAGACAAATGATAGTTGCTTTTCAAAGCAAAACTTCACCCTTGACAATGCCGCAGGAAAAAAAGGGGCAGAATGGAGTGGCTGGCCACCAAAAAACCACTTGCAGTAACTAAATAATTAAGAAAACGGGGATCGTAATCACCGAATTAATATTAATGAGGGTTCTGACTTTCTTCAACGCAGCCCTCACTATGCTGAGGTTCCACCAAATGTGGAGGCTAAACGAGTCATTTCATACTTTTACGCTATTCCCCCCTGTTAATCTAACCCACCGCTATTAAAGGATGAATCCGAACCTCCGATTTTCTTTTGGCTATTGGCAGGCCATTTGCAGTTACCATTACCTTTTACGATCCCTGCAATCAAGGGATGGGGAAGGGATGCCGGTGCTGTGGCTTCTGATCAAATATAATCAGGGGTAGCCCTTGGGGAGCGGAAGGGAAGCATACAGTAAAATCAACTTCTAACATTCTACAGGAGACGAATCATGTTATCGAATTTATTAAGAAAGATTTTATTTTTGGTGGTGACTTTATTGCTTGTCAGTTGTGCTTCTCAAAAATCCCTAACCCCATTTAACGCTGCAGAAGTCAATCCAGAATTTAATTCAGGCCAGCCAAGCCAGAAGGTCGATAATATTATGGCTAAAAAACCGATAGCTGTCCACCCGCCTCAACTTGCTGAAGATGAAAAAAAGGTGAAGCCCTTAAAAGAAACAGGCTCAGCAATAGATCAGGCATCTGTTTCTAAAACGGAATCTGTGCCAGAACAGGTTTCCATTACCATGACTGTACAATTTGACTCCGGCAAAGCAAACATCAAACCAAAGTACCACAATGACATCAAGAAAGTTGCTGACTTTATGAGTAAATATCCCTCAACGTCAGCGGTCATCGAAGGATATACAGACAATGTCGGCAAAGAGGTAGTGAATGTCAAGCTATCCTGGCGACGTGCGGATAATATAAAAACATATCTTGCCGAGAAGTTTGGTATCGACAATTCACGCATTAAGGTAATTGGCTATGATTACCAAAAACCTATCGCAAGCAACAAAACAGCGGAAGGAAGACAAAGGAACCGTAGAGGCGAAACCCACGTTGAAACTAATGTAATCCTGAATAGTTCATACTCGTTTTTTAAAGATTCAGATCTTCCTAAAGGCGGATTTTCTATAGTAAAGCAAGAAACAATTGATGCAAAGATAAAATCCTTTAAGGAAAAACAGGGGGTCGCATCCTATGCTGCAAAAATAGTTAAAGAGCCGACGCTGGAACTTTATGTAATGAGGGGGATCTTTTCTCACTGTGCCATTCGTATCGAAACAGGTCCACATTCATTTTATCAGCTTGAGTTACAAACGTTGACTGATTTAGAAAAAGCAGGCCTGAAAGATTTTCATAAGATCGGAGCGGCAATAAATTTATTGGGTGTGACCAAAAATCAATTCGATTTTGTGGAATTTACCGACAAAAATGAACGAATAAAATTGGATAGTTCAGAGCCACATTATGCAACAATGCCAATTTGCATTGACAAAGAAGGCCCCAAGAAAACTACCCAATGGTATAAGGATTGTCTGAGTCGCTATGCCAGAAGTTACAATCCTGAAAATGCACTGAAAGCCGGGAAACCAACAAAAGTATTCGAATATAATCCGCCTACCCACAATTGCTGTAACTTTGCTGAAGAGGCTTTAGATGCTTGTGGATTAGCACATTGTTTTGATTTGGGGAAAAGCACTGGCCTTAATCACAAAACCGGCCCACTGGAAGAATAACTATCGTGCCGATACTTATCTATTAAAAGAAGCGTGAAGAGGGCTTGGGGGGTACCGGGAAGCCGTCAGCGGGGACTTAGGTATTAACGCCTATAGGCCCCGTGTGACGCTTATTCAATGAGCTGTATTGCTTGAATTGGATACTGGAAATAGGAATAGTCGTATCCAACACTGTCCATAGTTATGGAAGTTTTCTTCCTTTACGAGAAAGACGAATTCTTTGGGAAGCTTCTGTTTGCGATCAGTCGGTTGCAATGCCTTGGCCGTCAACCGGCCAAGAGATTATGAATCACCTCGACATGGAATGGTTTCAAAGGAACATGTGCTTGAAAAAAGTACGGAAACATGTCATTTGTCACCATCGCAATCGCAGAGGGCTGAATATTCATGACCCAGACAAATCTTATGGACCTCCAGGGTCAAATCGAGAACGTTACCTACTTCAATGAAGAGACCGGGTATACCATTGCCAAGGTCAAAGTCGCCGGTAACAAAGACCTCGTCCCTTGTGTCGGCAATCTGATCCGCCCCACTCCCGGGGAGGTCCTCAGCATGAAAGGCGAATGGACCAACCACGAGAAATACGGCCGCCAGTTCAAGATCTCTTTTTCACAGACGACGACCCCCGCCTCCGTCCACGGCATTCAAAAGTACCTGGGTTCGGGCCTGATCAAAGGCATCGGTCCGGTCATGTCCAAGCGCATTGTCGCCAAATTCGGTAAGGATACCCTAGAGATAATTGAACGTCGCAGTGAAAGGCTCACGGAGATACCGGGGATTGGCGAGGGACGCATCGGCATGATCCGAAAGGCGTGGCAGGATCAGAAAGAGATCCGGGAGGTTATGCTGTTTCTCCAGACCCACGGCGTCAGCTCTGGATTCGCGGCCAAGATCTTCAAGCAATATGGCAACGACGCCATCGGGATTGTCCAGGAGAATCCTTATCGCCTGGCAAAGGATATCTTCGGCATCGGCTTTCTCACGGCGGACAAGATTGCGGAAAAAATGGGCTTTGCCAAAGAATCACTGGTCAGGGCGGAGGCGGGAATCCTTTATGTCCTGAATCAACTGGCCGAACAGGGGCACGTCTATGCGCCCCACCCGTTTCTCATCGAGCAATCCCAGGCTATCCTGGGGATTGGCGCGGACATTATTGAAAAAGCCATCGTGAATCTCGTCAAGGAACAAATGGTTACGAGCGAGGAAAGGCCGGACCTCGACCACCGGGCAATCTATCTGTCCCACTTCTATCTGGCCGAGTGCCAGGCGGCGGCCAGGTTGAAGGCGCTGATCCCCGCCCCCAAACAGACGCGCCAGATCGATGTTGACAAGGCCCTCGACTGGGTACAGGAGAAGCTGGCCATTACCCTGGCGGAAAAACAGCTCCAGGCCGTCAAGGCGGCGATTGAAAACAAGCTCATGATCATTACCGGCGGGCCCGGAACCGGAAAAACGACCATTATCAACGCCATCATGAAGATCTACAAAACCGTCAAAACGACCATTTTCCTCGCGGCCCCGACGGGAAGGGCGGCAAAAAAGATGGCCGAATCTACGGGCCAGGAAGCGAAGACCATCCATCGCATGCTCGAGTTCAATTTCAAGCGCGGGGGATTTCAGAAAAATGAAAACAGCACCCTGGATTGCGATATTTTGATCGTCGATGAAGCCTCCATGATCGATATCGTCCTCATGCATTACCTCCTGAAGGCGGTCCCCACGCGGGCAACCCTGATCCTGGTCGGCGACGTGAACCAGTTGCCCTCTGTCGGCCCGGGAAATGTTTTAAGGGATATCATTGCTTCGGGGGTAGCAACCGTGGTCGAGCTGAATGAAATCTTCCGGCAGGCCAAAGAGAGTTCCATTATCGTCAATGCCCACCGGATCAATCAGGGACTGTTTCCGGAGACAAAACCCGCAACGGATGCTGGTGGCGTTCTGTCTGATTTCTATTTTATTCAACAGGAGGACCCGGAGAAGGCCCTGGAGACAATCCTGAACCTGGTAAAAACAAGGATACCAATGAGGTTCAAATTAAACCCCATTAATGATATTCAGGTGTTAAGCCCAATGAACAGAGGGACCGTGGGGGTGACCAATCTAAATGCCGAACTTCAGCAGGCATTGAATCCCGGGGAGGGTGGGATCTCCCGGGGGGGAAAGACCTTCCGGATACATGACAAGGTAATGCAGATTCGCAACAATTATGATAAAGAGATTTTCAATGGCGATATCGGTAGGATTTTTCATATCGATGAGGAAGATCAGGAAATCAAGGTTCTTTTTGATGAGCGTCTTGTCGCCTATGAATTTGCGGATCTCGATGAGCTGGTTCCGGCCTACGCCGTGACGGTCCATAAGAGCCAGGGTTCCGAATATCCCGCCGTGGTCATTCCCATTATGACCCAGCATTACATGATGCTCCAGCGGAATCTGATCTACACGGCCGTGACGAGAGGCCGGAAGCTGGTGGTCCTGGTGGGAACCAAGAAGGCCCTGGCCATAGCCGTGAAAAACAACAAGACGGAGCAGCGATATTCGCTGCTGAAGCAACGATTGATGGGGAATTAACCCCCTCAAAGCAAAGAAAGGAGAGTTGAGAATGCAGGCAATGTTTACCTTGACCCCGGCGGAGTCAAAACGGTTGATCGGCAAGGGTGTGGCGGCCCTGCCCGAGATTCAGCATGCCCAGAAGAACGGTTACCTCCTCGTAGGCAGGGGATCGACGAACGCCTACATTCTCGAGGAGCTCCTCGGCAAAAAAATCAAGAAAGAAGGGTATACGGCGGGCCAGGTTATTAAAGGGGTGCTGTGCGTCCTCGGGGCGGAGGAAAGAACCAAACCGGTAACCTTCCATAAGGGCTCGCCCTTACCGGTCGAGCCGGGAGCGGTTCTGGACAAACTCGGCGCCGGCGACATCCTGCTGAAAGGGGCGAATGCCATCGATGCGGACGGAAATGTGGGGGTGATCATGGCCAGTCCCGTAGGGGGCACGATGGGGCAGTTTTACATGGCCATGAAGGCCCGGGGGCTGGAGACAATCTACCCGGTGGGGCTCGAAAAGATGATCCCTTCCGTGGAGGCGGCGGCGCAATTCGGGGGAACGGTGACCCTTGGCAAGACCATCGGTGCCCGTGCCGGCATGGCCTGTGTGGCCGATGGCAGGGTGTTCACGGAACTCGACGCCATTGAAACCCTCTTCGGCGTCTATGCCGTCCATTTTGCCTCCGGGGGCTGGGGAGGCGCCGAAGGCTCTGTGATCCTGGTGGTGGAAGGCGCGGATGCCAAGGTGAACAAATGTGTAAAATTCATCGAACAGAAGATCAAGGGTGAACCGCAGCTGCCCGCTGCCAAGACCCCCTGCAAGACCTGCGGCTTTCCATGCAGTTTTCAGGGTAAGGAAGGGAAGCAACTCCCTGATTATCTTAAGTAAAAAAGAATAGCTTTATATGAAAATCTCCCCTTTGCCAAAGGGAGGTAAGGGGGGATTTTCATGGTTCGCTTTGTCCCCTTATTTATTCCTGTAGCGGATCCCCTGCCAGGTTTGTCTCCGTTTGAGTTTCCCGTCGATGTTGTTTAGGACGTCCATCTTGTTGACGGCCCAGGCGGGACCAAGGAAAATGTCTTTATAGCCATCGGCGGTCAGCCGCTGGATGACCATCTCCGGGGGGAGGATTTCGAGGATATCGCAGACTGTGGTCACGTATTCCTCTTTGGAGATCATAGAGATGGCGTCGCTTTCGTAAAGACTTCCCAACACCGTGCCTTGCAAGGCTAAAAGAGAGTGGATCTTGATGCCTTGGATCGGCAGTCTGGCCAGGATCCGGGCCGTCTCTAATATGTCTTCTCGGGTTTCCCCGGGCAGGCCGACGATGATATGGACGCAGAGGAGGATGCCTCGACCTTGAATCCGACCGACGGTGTCTAAAAAGGTTTCCCTGTTGTGGCCCCGGTTGAGCAAGGTTAAGGTCCGGTCATGGATGGACTGAAGACCTAACTCCAGCCAGATATGATGGGTTTTTGCATAATTTTCGAGTAAATCGAGAACGGCAGCGGGTACGCAATCGGGCCGGGTCCCGATAGACAAACCCAGGACGTTGGGGGAGGCGAGGGCCTCATCATAGAGTTTTTTAAGTTGGTCCAGGCTCCCGTAGGTGTTCGTAAAAGTTTGAAAGTAGGCAATGAATTTACCCGCCTGGCGGTGAACGGTATAGTAGGCCATGCCCTTGTGGATCTGTTCCGTGACTGATGGCAGGAGTCCCGCCTGGCGAAGCTTCGATCCCCGGCCATCACAGTAAATACACCCGCCTGTCGCTGCGTGTCCGTCCCGATTGGGGCAGGTGAAACCGGCGTCGATGGGCAGCTTGTAGACCTTGCAGCCGAACCGGTTCCGCCAGAAACTCTTCAAGTCATAGTAACGCTTGCTGTTGTTCCAGAAGGCCGGTCGCGAGCCGACCCCTTGATTTATTTCAGACATGATTCCCCTGCAAGGACGGATTTTTCATAATTACCCAAAGCGATGAAGGCATGATATCAATGCTGATGGGCAAGCTGCCCGGCTGTTCTCCATCCACATCAAGAAGCACATGCTGGTGAGAAAAGGCCTCCACCTTTTCCCCGGTCAGGCAGGAAACTTCATTAATTTCATTAATTTTGCCGTTGTAGAGCTTGGGAAGATGCCGAAATACTCCGGCCAGGCTCAGATCTCCAATCACAGTGATATGAAAAAGCCCATCATCAATGACTGCCTCGGGAGCGACCCGCATGCCCCCGCCATGGTACTGCCCATTTGCCACCGCGACGTTCCATATTTTTATTTCCTTGTCATAATTGTTATCTATCTTGAGGCGGATTGTCTTTTTCCCGTATAAAAGGATGGCGATCAGGGTTGACCAGATAAAGGAAATGAAGGGGCCGAAGGCCTTGGTCGTTCTGTTGACCCGGGCGTCAACCTCTCCGCCGAGGCCAAAGCTCGTGATATTATGGAAATAGCGGGTACCGGGGGCGTTATGATGGTGACCGTACCGGAGGCGGCCCAGATCTATCAAATGTGCATGGCCTTGCTGGATCGTATCAAGAGATTCTTCAAGATCGCGGGGTATTGATACGGTCTTTATGAAGTCGCAACCTGTACCGTTGGGAATGAATCCTAACCGGGCGTCTTTCCGGATCGGTCCTTCTTCATCCATAAATCCGTTGACCACCTCATTGAGAGTGCCGTCTCCACCGACACATACGATCACATCGGCGCCGTCAAGGAGATGCGACCTGGCCATGCGGGTGGCGTCTCCCGGTCCCGATGTCAGGCAGGACATGGAGGCAGTCCCAAACCGGGCCTTGGCCGCGGCCTGAATGCGGTGCCACTCCCTGCCCGTAGCGCCGTTCCCGGAATGGGGATTGACGATGAAGACTATTTTTTTAAAAGCCATAAAGCAGCCCCGCCCCCTTTTTTATGACAACACCTTCCCTCTCCAGGAGCCATCGCTTCATTTCCGGACCACCTCCATAGCCGCCCAGGGCTCCATCGGAACGGATCACCCGGTGGCAGGGGATGACAATGGGAAAGGGATTGGTTGCCTGGGCTGTTCCCACCGCGCGGGCGCTACGGGGATTTCCTATCTTTTCCGCAATGAGCCTGTATGTGCTGACGCTGCCCCGGGGAATAGCGTGATCGGCGCGCAGGACTTGCTGCTGAAAGGGGGAGCAAAGGTCAAGGCGCACTGCATCGAGAGAAAACTTAATATCCGCGCCGTTCAATAAGGCCTCTATCTGATCAACAAGAATATCGATTTCCTCACAGGAGGAGGCGACGGCGTCAGGGAAGAACTTCTCCACGGCCTCTTGGGCAGATATTTTCGGGCTGGATATCAGGATCTGACTGATTTTCGGTGCCCCTCCGTAGAGCGACCAAAGTACCGCCACAGGGCCAAAAGCGGTAGCGAGCATACAGAAGGTGGGGGGATGTGTTTTTGTTTGTTTCATGCCTTTAACCTCAGGTCTTGCCGGGTATGGTCGGAGAACCGTCTTGCGGCGCTGCGATTCGTTCGAGTGTCATTCCTTTTCACCAAAGGCCTTGAAAAAGGTGTAGCAAAAAACGCCGTCGTCTTCCGCAGTTCGGTAAAGGTCTCTGACTCCCCTTTCAAACAGGTCTTTTTCAACCATTTCCGCCTGGAGGGCAGCATTGCGGATTCCTTCAATCATGGCCGTAAATGTCTTTCTGGTAAAGCCATCGACAAGTTCCGGTTTGCTGGCATCGACGTATACCATCCGCGGGGAGACGCGCACGGATCTGTAGCCTGCCTTGCACAGGAGTGGATAGAGTTCCCGTCCGATTAAGGCGTTTCCTCCCGCTCGCCGTTGCAGCTCTACCTGACATTGAATTGCCTGGTAGGCGGCTTCGCTGTCGGGATGGAAATATGCCGAACCATGATCTCCTTCGATGACGGTGATGGTTCCCCCAGTTTTGAGAACCCTCTTCAGGAAATGCAGCGCCTCCATGGGCTGTGAGAGATGCTCCAGGACGAAACAGACGAAAATGTGATCAAAGGAGTCCGGTGCAAAGGGCAAATTAAAGATATCCGCCTGTTGGAACTGAACATTGTTGATACCAGCCGCTACCGCATTTTTTGCGGCTTCTTCGACAGAGTTTGTTGAGATATCGATGGAGGTGATCAGGGCGGCGGGGCTGTTACGGGCCAGGGTGACGGTTTGTGCGCCGACACCGCAACCCGCTTCCAGAACACGGCTTCCCGCAGGATAGAAGGTATCGGAATGGAGCAACTCCACCAATGTGGAGGCCTGATCCTGAAGGCGAATGTTTTCCCTTGGATTATAGCCGTGAACATATGCATTTTTCATAGAAACTCCTTTGCTGCCTAACGGTGCGGATGAAGCGTAGCGGAATCAACGCCCGGATCGAAGCCTTTATAAGGCATTTACATCGCCTCGTCAAACTCACTTCTATATTTGGCCACCCCTGTGACAACGGTTATGGCAGATTTGTTCAAAATTATTACCGTGAATGCTTCCTTTTATTCGACGCATACCTTCTTCTTGGGTCGCACGACCTCCCATTCCGCTATCGGGCCGGGAACAATGTGAAACAGGGGGTGTGGATCGAGGCGCGAAGAGGGTTTAAGTCCGGCGAGCCACGACGGACCCCGGACCCGCAGTTTTACTTTGAGGTGTTCCCACTCGTAAAAGAGTTGTCCTCGAGTGACCGCAATGGGCTCGACGCAGCCAATAGATGCTATTTTCGTTCCGTCGAAGCAGTAACCACGCCGGGTGGCTTCGGCATGAACGGCTTGTAAATAGGATGCAATCGATTCCAAGGGTGACGGAGAATTACGGAAGCGAATTAGCTGGGGATGGCGGGTGTAACCACATGTTTGCTCTCCAAGTACCGCTTGTGCCAGCAACGCTTCACGCCAGAGCGCGACAAGGCCGCGAGCGTCCAAATATTTAGGATGTAGTGTCCAAAGGCGCATTACCCACTTCCTTGGGCGTGATTCCCTCTCAGGAGATACTTCTTGGTTTAGACGATTCTCGATCGAACCTGTACTGAAGCCACAAGAGGGATGCGCCGATGATGGGAATCGCAATGTCCGTGTAGAAGATGACTCCGGCGTTACCCGGTGCGAAGTTATGAGCTACGATCATCTGATGTACGTGGCCTGCGGCGGCGCCGAGGAGGAAAATCGCGGGTCCAGCCACCGCGGCGCCGCGCAGGCCGAAGCCTCCCCGGAATGCGAGAAAGCCGACCACCGAATATCCCAGGCTTGCCATCCCAACCTCTGTCTGGAACGGGCTAGGTGCCCAGCCAATGAATTTGGCGACCATGTCGCCAAAAAAGGTATGGAGAACGAAGTTGTAGAAGAAGGATACCCCGACCGAGAACAGCAGGAAGTATGACAACAAAGCCTCGACCACAACGGAAGTGGTCAGCGGACGAGACCGACTCCACAGGGAGATCCCCGAAGCGATCAGGCCCAAGACCAAGAAGGTCAGGGTGAAATTCTGTAGCAAGAGACGGATGATGTTTTCCATATTCATTCTTTCACAACAGGGCCCTTCGAATGACATCAGCCGAAAACGGCTTCCCATGGGCTGGATAAATTGTTTTTGCCCCTTTGTCCAGCAGCATTTTCCAGCTCTCTTCGACCTGCTGCATGTTTTCGGCAAGGATGGGCAATCCGGGGCTGAGGCACAGAGGAAACTTGTTCATGGCCAAATCCCCCACAAAGGCCTCCCCTGTATCCAACAGCACGCTGACCGATCCCATGGAATGACCAGGAGTGTAGATGATTCGTCCTGGAATCCCGTATGCGGCCAGCGAGAATTCCCCTTCATCAAGAACGATATCGACATCGGTCGCGTCAATATGAACCAAAGGCATAAATATGGCCATGATGCTAACGAATAAACGCCCCCACGGAGTAACGCCGGGAGGCAGGGAAATCAAGGACTTCTCCAGCCAGTCTTTATCCCGCCCATGTAGGGCAACGGGAGCCCCCGTGAGTTCTTTTATTCCCCGGGTTGACCCGATATGATCCCAATGCCCATGGGTGAGGACGATGAGGCGGATATCCTCCGGTCGCATCGACAATTTCCTCAAAGCCTTAAGGAAGTTCGCTGTTTGTTTGGGCATCCCGCCGTCGATCATTATTGCGCCGTCAGCCGCTTGAAGGATGTAGCAGCGATCAAACCCCAATTGCACCGGGTGAATGCGTACGGTCATTTTCATTCCTTAAGAGCGCTATCTGAACCAAACTACCGTGGCTTGCATTTGGGATTTTCACGGAGCTTGTGATTTCGAGAGTATCGTCTCCGTGACCACCAAGGCCAGTGGAGAGATGGTAGGGCCGGATCCGATATGCCCAGAAACCGTTGATGCGGCATACTTCAAACAATAGATCTTGCCCCGGCTCGCCTATTTCTGCTCCACTGATTCTAAAATGCTCCTTGATCGGTACGGGAGCCGCCACCTTGACGTTCAATGTCCCTGGGAACAGGTCTTCTCCTGTCGCCCGCTTAAATACATCAGGGTAATTGGTCATGCGCTGTCGAAAGCGACCAAGTCCACTCTGGACGCGGCCTTCCAGGAACATCATAGCAGTGGCTCCATTTCTTCCTCTCTTACAGTGAACGCTATGTGTAACCGGCTGTAAAAAGTTCCAGAGTGAAGCGGTGCAGCTTGTGGCAGTCCGTGTTGACGCGATTGTTAGCCATCGTTACACAACAGGAAAGAGAGGACATTATCCATCATCTGATTTATTGATTTGTAACTCTCAGGTGCGGCTGACAGGATTTCTTTCTCCGTCTGTACATACTTTGATGGAACCAATTCATCGCGACAATTGGAGATTATTTCTCGCGCCGAAGCTGGTGTGGTTTCAAGGTGGAACTGCAACCCGATAACCGACCTGCCGAGTTGAAACGCCTGATTTTCACAGCCCTCGCTTCGCGCAAGGTGGATCGCTCCGGACGGTAGTTCGAAAGTCTCGCCGTGCCAATGAAACACCTCCACTGATGGCGGGAAGCTGAAAGCCGAACTGTCGTTTAATGAAACCCCTTGTATTGGAAACCACCCGATCTCCTTTACGGAGTTGCGGTAAACCACAGCGCCCATCGCACTGGCGATAAGTTGTGCGCCAAGACAAATACCCAAGACCGGCTTTCCGGAATCGATGGCGGAACGGATGAATCGTTTCTCAGGAGCAAGCCAGGGGAACTTATCTTCATCATTTACGCTCATCGGCCCGCCCATTACAATGAGCAGATCAATCATTGTGGGATCCGGCAACCCCGCTGATTCAAAGAGCCGTGTATTTGCTATCTCGTACCCAGCTGCTTCAAGCCAAGGCTCAATGCTGCCAAGACCTTCAAAGGGAACGTGCTGTAAGTAGTGTGCCCGCATATGCTTTCCTTAAATGGCTAACATACGGATTAGCGACGGCTGCAAGCCGTCCGCTTGATTTACCGGTTAGAGCCCTGCCCTTATTATTCAAACTGGATCTGATGGCCAAAGGGATTCTTCGTAATCTTTGGTGAAGACCGGTGAGTTTGCCGTTAGATACTCTAAAGCCATATCTCCCATGTTTTTGATCCCATGCTTTTTATTCGAGGGAATATAAATCGCATCTCCTGATGTCACTTCCCTGGTCTCGTCTTCTATAATCATGAGACCTGTTCCGTTGATTATATAATAACACTGCTCCGGATCATGTGCGTGAACTGGCTGCGCCGATCCTTTGGGTATCGTGGAAATCTGGATAGACAGATTCTTGGTTGACGAGTTTTGCGGACCTATAAGCATATGCGAAGTAAGGATTTCTAACTTGCCGGTATTTCGCGAATTACCTTTATTGAAGATCTCCATATTTTCCTCATTGATGAGCAATGATCAAAATTACTATTCGTATCCCATAACCGTTGCCAGTCAAAATATATTGCAAATCACTCTTACATAAGATAAGTTGCAAGTCAAAGTAAAATCAACGAAAAAATAACGAAAGAGCTGGTTTATATGACGCTTATGGGTCAGGTTCGGGACATCCTCCCAAAGAAGGAGAAAATAAGTATTGTCCAATAATTACGATATAATCGTGGTCGGCGGTGGGCATGCCGGATGCGAGGCGGCCCTGGCGGCGGCCCGCATGGGGTGCGAGACCCTGCTGTTCAATATCAATCTCGACTCCATCGCCCTGATGTCCTGCAATCCCGCCATCGGCGGACTGGCCAAGGGGCAGTTAGTCAAGGAAGTTGACGCCTTGGGTGGGGAAATGGGGAAGATAGCCGATAAGACGGCCGTCCATTTCCGCCTCCTGAACGCCTCCAAAGGCCCCGCCGTCCAGTCCACACGGGTCCAATGCGACAAGCAGCTCTACCGCCTGGCGATGAAGGCCGTTGTAGAGCGGCAGGAACACCTCCATCTCCGCCAGGGTCTCGTCGATGAACTGATAATCGAAGCCGGCCGCTGTGTCGGCGTTATCGATCAGACCGGCGTCTCCTACCGCGCCGGGGCCGTGGTGATTACGGCGGGAACCTTTCTCAACGGCCTGATCCACATCGGTACGACGAAGATTCCCGCGGGCCGGGCCGGAGAATGGGCGTCGCTGCGATTAGCCGAGAATCTCAAGGCCCTGGGCTTCGAGATGGGAAGAATGAAAACGGGCACACCGCCCCGCCTGCGGGCCTCAAGCATCGATTTTTCTCACCTGGAGCGCCAGGACAGCGATCCCGACCCCCAGCCATTTTCATTTTCTACGGAGGCCCTGCGGACAGAGCGCCTCCCTTCCTATTTCAGCTACACGACAGCGGCGACCCATGCCTTTCTTCGTGAAAATATTAATGAATCAGCCCTTTATTCAGGACGGATCAAGGGGGTCGGCGCCCGGTACTGCCCATCCCTGGAAGACAAGGTCATGCGCTTTGCCGACAAGGAACGCCACCCCGTCGTGCTCGAATTCGAGGGCCTGGATACGGAGGAGATCTATGCGAAAGGATTGGGCAACAGCCTTCCCCCCGAACTTCAGGAACGGCTCGTCCACAGCGTCCCCGGCCTGGAGGCGGCGGAGATCATGCGCTGGGCCTATGCCATCGAATACGACTTTGTCCAGCCGACGCAGCTCTGGCCCACCCTGGAAACAAAACAGCTCCGGGGGCTGTATCTGGCCGGGCAGATCAACGGCACCTCGGGTTACGAAGAGGCCGCTGCCCAAGGGCTTTGGGCGGGGATCAACGCCGCCGCGGCCATCCAGGGGCGCCCTCCCTTTATCCTCAGCCGTGCCGACGGTTATATGGGAGTGATGATCGACGATCTGGTCACCAAGGGGGTTGACGAGCCTTACCGGATGTTTACCTCCCGGGCTGAGTTTCGTCTGATCCTCCGGGAAGACAATGCCACTTTGCGTCTCATGGATAAAGGTCATGAATTGGGCCTGATCGGTGCGGAGGATTACGCCCGGGTGGAGGAGCGGCGGGGAGAGATTGCCAGGGAAATCGGTCGTTTGTCTGAGGTGAGGATCTATCCCGTTGCCGAGACTCTGGGGCTGCTGGCGGAGTTGGGGACGCCCCCGATCAAGAATCCTGTCTCTCTTTTTCAGATCCTGAAGCGGGAAGAGCTGGCCTATGACGATCTCCGGCCTTTTGACGGCTGGGCGCCCATTCCCGATGCCTTTGTCAAGAAGCAGATCGAGATCGAGGCGAAGTATGAAGGCTACATAAAAAGGCAGCAGGAGTCCGTCGCCAAGCTAAAGTCAATGGAACTGCGCAAAATTTCACCCGATTTAAATTACAATGCCATTCCCGGGCTCTCCAATGAATTGCGGATGAAGCTCACCCAAATACGCCCGGTGACGGTCGGCCAGGCCGACCGGATTCCGGGGATGACCCAGGCGGCCATCAGCGCCATCCTTATCGCCGTCAAGAAGGGGGAAATGGAGGAGGCGGCAAAAAAAGTCCGTTGACAAGAAAACGCTGGGTTGATAATTGACGCTCTCAGTAGGATTGCCATTATAATCAACAAAGAGGAGGAGTGGACATGAAAAAAGCTTTATTGGTAAGGGTGTTGGCAGTGATCGTAGCCGTGATGTTTGTGGCTACCGCCGGTTGGGCAGCGGATCCGAAGGCGACAGCCAAAGCCGCTCCGGCACCGGAGAAGAAAGTGGAAAAGGCGGCGGAACCCATTGATCTCAACACGGCGACGAAGGAACAGCTTATGACCCTGACGGGAGTCGGTGAGGTGACGGCGCAGCAGATTATCAAGAACCGCCCCTACGCCAAAAAGGATCAGTTGAAATCAAAGAAGATTCTGACCGATCAGGGTTACGACAAGATCAAGGACAAGATTATAGCCAAGCAGCCGCAGAAAAAGAAATAATTCCGTTTCTAAATCAAAGCGCTATCTTCGTTGGCTTCGTCATCGGCTCCTCGACGTATGAAAAATACGTCTGCGTCGCCTCTGCCTTGCCGCCTTGATTTCATCTTTGATTTAGAAACGGAATGAGAAGAATGGCTTTATTTTAGGGGCGGAAAGAGCCGGGAAGTTAACAAGTTCATTTTTGACAGCCGGAACGTCAAGGCCGTGAAAATACAACCGAATCCGTATTTCATGCTCCGCTGGAAATTGATGGAGGAGGCTTCTTCAAAATATTTGGTCGGGCAACTGACCTCGGCAATGGTATAGTCTAGCCAGACAATCTGTGCCAGCATCTGGTTGTCAAATACAAAATCGTCCGAATTTACATTAAGGGGAATTTTTTCCAGTAACGTCCGGGAAAAGGCCCGGTAACCGGTATGATATTCCGATAGTTTCGCTCCGATCAGGATGTTTTCCATAAGGGTGAGGAAACGGTTGGCGACGTATTTCCACGGCGGCATCCCGCCTTTCAGGGCATAACCGCCAAGAATCCGCGATCCCAGTACACAGTGGTAAAGTCCGTTCCCGATCATCGAGGCCATGGCCGGAATCAGCTTGGGTGTATACTGGTAATCGGGATGAACCATGATAATGATGTCGCCCCCTTCTTCAAGGGCCAAGCGGTAACAGGTTTTCTGGTTTGCCCCATAACCACGATTCTTTTCATGGACATGAACCTTGGCCGCAGGAAGGCGCGCGGCGACCTCGACAGTTTCGTCCCCGCTGGCGTCGTCCACGAGGATGACCATGTCCACAATACCCTGCTCCATAACCTCTTCGTAAGTCTTGACGATGGTTTTGGCGGCATTGTAGGCCGGCATGACAACGATGATTTTCTTGTCTTTGAGCATAAGCTTCTTTTCTAGCTAAGAATCACTTTATTTTATGATGGTATATACC
The DNA here is from genome assembly GCA_025355725.1 of Syntrophus sp. (in: bacteria). GTDB lineage: Bacteria > Desulfobacterota > Syntrophia > Syntrophales > UBA8958 > UBA8958. Next base: position 6,914 of record JANXZC010000040.1, on the reverse strand, counting down.
GGTGTGTCCCTTTTGTGTCAACGTGAAACAGGGACATGCGCCCCTATTATTGATAGCCCCTTGCCGCCAGATATCCCCACACGAAAGCGTTGGGGACGATGGTCTGATGAACGGTGAATTCAGACATGAGGGGGTACCAGAAGACATCCCAGTAACTTTCCATGACCGGCCAGGTTTTCACGGCGGGATAGCAGTACTTGCCTGCCGTTTGATGATCCGGGGCATCGGCCCGAGACCATTCCACGTCCACGGGGCCGAGGACAGTCAAACCAGGTGGAGGAAGCTGTCCGGTGAAGCGGGAATCGACATGAAGAGCATGGCGGGGGCTTTTATGCCCGACGCCGGTCGTATAGCAGATATTCAAGGGGTTGGCCCCTGCCCCCGTCTGCGCGGCCAGTAAGATCGCCTTCAGAAAGCTTTCCTTCCCGGTCAGGATGTGGGCCTGAATCAGGTACAGGACGTCGGGAGTGGTGAATGCCCCGGCCCGCGCAGGCCGCCAGGGGTCCTTCGACCATTTGAATCCGGTCCTTTCCTGGGCAGTGATCCGCTGGGAGGCTGCCTGAATAATGGCCTCCCGGCATCTTTGCTGGAGCTGCTTATCTACATTTGGGCTTTTGATGCGGCTGTAAACCCATGCTGCCTCCCCCTGATCGTGTTTTTCATGACGGAATAAAGGTTCGCCTCTTTTAGCGAAGACCGTTGTGGAAAGGAAGAGTTCATGCCATTTGCCCTCCCCGGTCAGACGGAATAACTCTGCCGCCGCCAGATTCCGGGCGTCGTGGACCTGATATGGGAGGATCTTTTTGCTGCCGCGCTTTAGATCATTTTCCGCCCATTCCATAGCTGAGAGAGAGCTTTTTTCATATTCCTGCACCTTTGCCGGATCACGCTTCCGGAACCAGTAGGCGAGGCGGGCCGCTGCGCCGGCATAAAGATACGTGGACCACAGATCCGGGGCATAGGCCATGACGGAGTGCGATGTCCGCCAGCTCGTTTCTCCGAAGCGCGGATGGCCCGATGATTCGATTCCTCCCCGGATGCCGCCGTCCGTTGTCTGAAGACGGCGGAAAAAATCAACCCCCCAGAGGGCCTCGTTGATAATATCGGGGAGGGCATCCCTGGATTCTGGAATATTGAGATTCACCCGGGAGAAGAAATCGGGAAAGGTTTCGGCAAGATCAAGAAGCCGCCTTGCCGCTTCCAGATGCTGAATGCGTCGGTCCCAGTCTCCGGCATCGCAGTATCCTCCCCAGGCCTGGGGGACAAGGTCTGAGGTTTTTCCGGCAATGAGCTTCGAGAAGTTGTCCTCTCCCCCCAGAAAGCCGTTGGGAGTCTCCATGAGGGTAGTTCGGGAGGCATAAACTTTGACGCCGTCATCGGGATGGAAATTGCGGGGTCTGCGAAAATCCGTATAGGGTGGTCCCAGGGCAATCCCGCTGCGCTGGTGGTAGAGGCCCCGGGCGGAGATGGTGAAGGGTTTTTCCCAGACCCCCTTCCTGATTTCAAAAGGATATGAGCAGCCCGTGCCTTCCACGTAAATCCGGTATAGCCCTTCCTGTTTCAGGTTGCTGAAATCCATCCAGTAAACATTGGCGCCGTTGTAATTTTTATAATAGGCGTCTTCATCTTTGTCTTTGGCCGCCTTGGCAAGTTTCATCGTTCCCCGGAACACCTCTGCCCCCGACGCCTGAGCGAGGACATAAAAAGCGGTTCCCTCCCGAAAATCGACGGGTCCGCCGCTGCCCGCCCAAAGGGATAGAAAAGCAACCTTGACCGGGTCGTCAGGACGGAAACCGATATGGCTCATGTGAACGGCCTCGCTCCTCATCGCCCGGGGATCGTAGCGAAAGGCAACGCCGGGAAGCTGGTTGTTTTTGAAATTAAGTACATACTGATGGCCGATCTTGAGAGGGTGGGGAAGTTTCAGGTACAGGGTATGTTCCAGGGGGGCGGTTAAACGCTCCTTGCTTGTCCGCAACAGGTCCGTCGGCCTGGTCTTCCGAAACACGGCAACCGGCCCCAGAGGTTTCTTGTAATCGGGGTCATCGGGTGAGGAAATCAGATACTGGGTGCGATCATCTGCCTGAGTGAGATTTAAAGCTTCCCCGGATAATTGGTCGAAGCTCATCAGATAGGCCTCTTTTGTTCCCAAAAGGGCGCCTTGGACCTGGCCGTTACGGACCAGCCAGGTGTTTTCCGGGTCGTTCGTCAGGAATTTATCGTCTTTTCCAGTCCTATACGGTTGGAGGAAACCGTATTCTACCTGCCCGGTCGTAATGACTACTCCGAAGAAGTCAGGCGTCACGGGTTGGATCTGGGAGATGAAGATGCTCGCCGGTTTAGGGGGTGCGACGGCCGGCTGGGGCGTGCAGGCAAACTGGGAAAAGACGACTGCGGCGAAACAAACAGCCCTCCACCAATATTTTCGGTATCTTATCACTCTTCAACTTTCCCTGGAATAGCCGGCGACTCCGGCTCTTCATGAACGTCACTGCCGGCAAAAAGGGGAAAGCCTTCTGTTTGCGGGCAGACGACGTCTTCAATGGCGACCCAGTAACAGACGCTGAAATTGATGGGCCGGACCGGGACGAACCTGTAAGCCGCGCCCCGGCAGTTATACTCGGGGAGGTTCATGCCCTGCAGCGCAGCCTGTTGAGGATCGTTCTTCAGTGTTTCCACGTCAAACTGACAAGAAAAGACGGGAGTCCCCTTTTTCATGGAGACCATCTTCTTGTCCTGAAGCATTTTTACAAAGGCAATATGGAGAGGATCGGAGTGGAGTTCGATGTCCGGGAGGGTTTGGGCGTATTCCGACTCTCGGGGAGGAACCGAATATGTCCTGATTTCATGAAAGAAGTAGTGACAGGCCCTTTCCTTAAAGTAGGGTTGGCTGACCCCAAAGGTCTCTTTGCCGATATAACACTGACCGGCACCGGCTACCCCGGGAATAAGGCAGACAAAAAAAATAACGATCAAAAAAAGCAGAACATGTTTAAGACTTTTCATCATTTAGAGATAGCCTGGAGAATGTTTGTGCCATCATTACCATGAGTGCCTGAATCATAAACTTTTCGTACTTCGTGAATATATTGATCATATTCTGTTTGCTCCATTCAGGGTTTTGACTTTCGCTTCTATAACCCGGCCTCCTCTATTTCAGGTATAATGTGCAGATCAGTGGCTGCCGTTGGCAGTCCGCTGGAGCGATGGATTAAGCCTCTCTGCTATTTCTTCTCTGGCATAGCTGAAGAGTGGTGGCTTGTAATTAACCACTCTGAACCGTTCCAGCGGTAGGTGTAGGTGTAGCGCCCGCTGACCACTGCCCCTGTCTTGGCAAACGTGAAGGTGTAAAGACCTGCATCAAGCGCAGTGTTGCAACCAATCTCAATGGTTCTCAAGTCAATCTTGCCGGAGGGGCGGTTCTCCAGGAAGTGGTGGAAGTAATCCTCTTTTTCGGCTGGCGTGAAACATGGTTTGTTTGAAACAGTTGGCAAGAGGATTGAACGCTCCGCATAGTTGGCGACCACCTTATGCGGGTCACCTGTCTGCAGCGACTGATTCCAGCGATCGAACAGCGACGCGATTTCCGCTTCGGTAGTTGCCTTACAACTCTCTGTGCGTGCGCCTTGTGTGCTGGTATGCGCTGCTTGGTTTGAGGCACAGCCGACAAGACCGATAGCAATTAAAAGCAGGCTCAACGACTTCATCTTCATATGATTCTCCTATCAGTGCTGCTTGAAGAAACTTAAAGCATAACGGCGAGCGCCCAAGTGCGACTGAATGAAAAGATCACCGGCCTGCGGAACGCGGGTCCGTTGGATTGCCTTTGTTATGTCAATTCTTTAATTATATGCTTTGCGAGGACTTCGTCTATTTCATTATGCCTTGGTACAGGTTGCTTTTTACCAGTTTTCGGATTGTTGTAAAGATCGTGACGATGGCCTTGTCTCAGGATAATACATCCAATAGATGTTATTTTTTTAATGAGGTCTTTTCTTTTCATACGGCGAAGATAAGTTCTTTGACCTTATGCTCTGCCGGTACATCATCCATTGTCACCAGCGCGTAAGCGTCCTTCATGTTATCTTCAAGTTCTTCCAACGTCTCCCCTTGTGTCATTATTTCTGGATGTTCGAGGAGTTTTCCTACCCAGAACTTTTCGCTTTTCCAATAAATCATTTTTAGCTTTGCTTCCATCTCGCAAACCTCCTAGACGCGATCTTACCCCGGTATAATATCACATGAAGTAAGGATAGGAAATATCTTTTATAATCTTGGGCATAACAACGAATCCAGTGGCACGGCTATAACCGTGTCCACTGGAATGAATGGTTATACGGTGTGTTTCCGTGTCAGCTACGGAATGCAACCAGAGAACACATTGTTCGCCCCTCAGCGACCGGTCATTTGCTCCAGGTTGTCGGGGTACCGATTCCCTTGCACCGTGATCTTTGCGGCGGCGCTTTTGATTTCAAGGAGATCGTCGGACGTAAGTTCGACTGCAACTGCCCCGATGTTCTCATCAAGGCGCTCCAGCTTCCGGGTGCCTGGGATTGGAACAATCCACGGCTTCTGGGAAAGCAGCCAAGCGAGCGCTATCTGAGCAGGTGTCGCCTTCTTCCGTTCGGCGATCTTGGCAAGCAGATCAACCAGGGCTAGATTCGCCTTCCGGGCCTCCGGCGTAAAGCGAGGAACGATGTTGCGGAAGTCGGCACTGTCAAACACTGTGTTTTCGTTGATCTTTCCCGTCAGGAAGCCCTTGCCCAGAGGGCTATATGGAACGAAGCCGATTCCGAGTTCCTCGAGGGTCGGCAGCACTTCCGCCTCAGGGCCTCTCGTCCACAAGGAGTATTCGCTCTGGACGGCAGTGACCGGCTGGACGGCGTGTGCGCGACGGATCGTTTGCACTCCTGCTTCAGAAAGGCCGAAGTGCTTAACCTTGCCTTCCTGGATCAGGTCCTTCACCGCCCCCGCCACGTCTTCGATCGGCACGTCCGGGTCAACACGGTGCTGATAGAACAGATCGATGGCATCGACCTTGAGTCGCTTGAGCGAGGCCTCGGCGACCTCCTTGATGTGCTCTGGCCGACTATCCAGGCCAACCCATCTGGGGCCCCCGTTCGGATCAAGTTTGAACCCGAACTTGGTGGCTATCACCACTTGCCCACGCAACGGAGAAAGGGCTTCGCCCACGAGCTCTTCGTTCGTGAACGGACCGTAGACTTCGGCGGTATCGAAGAATGTAACGCCGCGTTCGACGGCCGACCGAAGCACTGAGATCATTTCCTGCTTGTCTGCAGCCGGACCGTAGCCAAAGCTCATTCCCATGCAGCCGAGCCCGATAGCCGAGACTTCCAGATTGCTGTTTCCAAGTTTGCGCTTCTGCATTTTTTGAAATCCTTTCTTTGAGTTAAAGGTCGGAGCGATTTTACTCCGCGTTTGTGCCGCCTAACGGCATGGGTCAGCGCGTCCTCTGGAGCCGTTTGTTCGGTGCACGTCATTCATTTTTTTATATTCTTCTTTGCTGTCTTAACGAAGCGTCCGAATGCCCTGTCCTTTTTACGTTTGTCCAAGTACGACATCTCGTAGTGCTCTGACTCTTTCCTGAGTTTCAAAAAACTAGAATAGCGCTCTTCACTCAACTCGCCGTTTGTAATTGCAGTAAGAACTACGCAGCCTGATTCCTGAGTATGGCTGCAATCGGCATAGCGACATGCCATGGAAAGCTCAATAATATCTTCAAATCCTTTGTTTACCCCGTCAGTGGCGCCCAGAAGGCCCAGTTCTCTCATTCCAGGTGTATCAATGAACATCATGCCTTTAACAAGAACAATAAGTTGCCGACGCGATGTTGTGTGGGTGCCTTCTCCTGTTCCGCTGACAGCTTTTGTATCAAGGGCATCCCGTCCAATCAGATGGTTGATCAGTGTAGTCTTGCCGACTCCGGATGACCCAAGCAGGCAATATGTTCGCCCCGGCATTAATACCTGCTGGAATTCGTCAAATCCGGAACCAGTTATGTTGCTAAGTGCAATAACCTTGGTCGTAATGCCAGCCTGTTTAATAGCTGCAAGCTTCTGTTGCAGCTCATCATGGGAGATCAAGTCCGTCTTGGCAAGAATGACAATCGGCTCAACATGACCGTCATCTGCCATTACTAAATACCGATTCATTCTAGGCAGATTAAAGTCAAAGTGACATGACTGGACAATGAAAGCAATGTCAATATTGGCGGCAATCATCTGGTAGTCCACTTCTACGCCTGCACGTTTGCGGCGTAAAAACGTCCTGCGTGGAAAGACCCCGTGGATGATTGCCAAGGTGTCATCATTGTGATAATTCACGGTGACCCAATCACCGACACATGGCAGTTCAACCGGTGACTCAACATGGAAATAGAACTTCCCTGCAAGTTCAGCAGGAATCTCTCTGATCTCATTCCTGATAATGTACGAGTTGCGGTCAACTGCTGACACACGAGCAATGCCTTGATCCTCTTGGCGCATGTCATCGACATGTGCTTCAAACCAGGAGTCAAAACCTAGATCAATCAAATTCATCATATCCTGTCACTGAACAATCAAGCTCACCTGCCGCTATGGAGCGCAGCGGAATTGCCGTCTGGTGCAGCGCCTTGTGTACGCCCGGCATGGGCGTGAACTTATGGGGTGTAAGTCCCCTGTATATGAATCCTGTCAATGAGTTACATTGACATAAATACTAGCCGAAGGCAAGGGCGGAACCGCGAGGGACCGTCCGAAGGAAGCGGTCGTGCAAAGCTATGAGCCGACGAACAGAAACAGCATACAAGGCTGAGTCTCCGGGCAAGTCAGCACAACATGACAAAGCCCCGGATTCGGGAGATACGGTAAATGCTGCGGTTGCATAGTCACAGTTCACGTTCTTATCCGGGG
>JANXZC010000035.1 GCA_025355725.1 Syntrophus sp. (in: bacteria) | reverse complement strand
ATCTGGTCTTCAAAAGTCATCTGCAAGGGCCGGTTACACCCTGATACCAGAGGGGTAAGATTGGGTAATGCATTGTTTACAGGCAGCATCAGTTTCTCATAGGAGTCATGTTTTTTCTTCGGGTGTCCAGGCATCCAAATGCAGGGCATATGCTAATCCTCCGTAATATCAAGTATTTACGGAAAACCGCGGCCCTAACTGCCCGAATTGTCAAGTGTTTTTATTGAAATTTACGAAATATATTTTGCCCCTTGTGATGTCGATACAATTGATTATTCACAGTTTTACATGCAAGTCCCTATCCGGACATTGCTGAGTATATTTAATATTTCATACATTTTCTTAAAAATGCATTTGGAAGGCTTTCGGACTTGTTTTCAAGAAGGTAAAAATGAATCCTTGTACGTTTCATCCAGGATTCAATAAGCTCTCAGAAAATTTGGTCTCTCGCTTTGTATTTGCACTCAATAGAAGGATCTTTATTAATCTTTCGTTGTTAACATCACTTAGGCTACCTCAGGTCCTTTTTCTTTGCCTCCGCTTCGGATATTTTTTTCGCAAGAGAGGAATCTCCTGCTTCGCCCTTTTCCGCCAGTTCTTTCCTGGCGGCGGACAGAAACTCATCGAGAGCCGCCATCGCCTGGGCGTTCTTTCCCGCTCTTTCCCATACCCGCGCCTTGTCGAGAAAGATATGGAAGACTCCGCCAAGCCGCGCGGCGGCGTCATAATCCTTGGCGGCAAGATCATACTGCTCTTGCGTCTCAAAGACCTTGCCCCGCTGAACAAGGGCAAGCCCCCGATAATCATTGTCCGCCAAGTTCACTGTAGCGGTAAAATCTTCCCCGGCCTTGATCCTGTCTTGCTTCGCCCCTTGCAGGTCTCCATTCCACGCCCTGTCATTGGACTGTGCCCAATAGGCAAGACCGCGTTCGTATAATGCCTGGCCGTTTTTCGGATCAAGGCGGATTGCAGCCGTTAAATCGGCGATGGCCTTTTCAAAAGCAGAAGGCGAGCTGAACGCATAGGACATGCCCCGTTGGATGTAGGCACGGAAAAGTTTGGGATCGAGTTCAAGGGCGTGGCTGAACTGGATGATGGCCGCGGCGTATTTGCTTTGGCCGAACAGCCGCTGCCCCCGCATGAATGCCTGGTATGCCGCGAGCGCTTTTTCCGACGGGAAAGGCGGGAAGATGCCCTTCGCAGTGCAAGCATCGGCGGCCACAACGATCCCCGAGACATCCACAAGCGAGCCGCGTTGGGACCCCAGTTCGCAAGCTTCCGACCGATCCTTTTCCGCCGCCTTTACATCACCGGCTTCATAGAGGACCTGCGCTCTCTTCCAATGGACAAGGGCGGCATTATTCAATATCTGACTCGCCTTGTCTGCGCGGGCAAGGAATGCCTTTCTTTCCGCATTGCCCATCTTTGCCAAGTCCATCCCAAAAATATCCTTAGCCAGGCGAAAGGCTTCCTGTTCGCTTTGGGGGTTTCGCTTGAATAATTGGGCGAACTTTTTGGCTTCTTCCGTCATGTACAAGGGACTGCTGATCATGGCGACGGCTCGATCCAGATCGTGGAGCGCCTGTTTCAGGTAATCCTGACCGGCGGCCTTCAGGGTGAAATCGGCCCGGGCAATGTAGGTATTGACGGCCGCAATCGGGAGCAGGACCGACGGGAGCATACGCACGGCCCTGTCATACTCTTTTGCCGCTAGATCATTTTGATTGAGGGAGGCATAGAGGGCGCCGAGCATGGAAGGGTAGGCGGGATCTGCCGGATCGAGGGACTTCGCTTTCTCGATATCCGCAATAGCCTCCCGGCAGCCTTGCGGCTTCTGCTCCGAACAGTTATTGAAGGCAATGATACGCGCCCGGACGGCATAATAACGGGCGTTGTTCGGCTCCAGACGGATTGCATGATTCGCGTCGGCCACGAGGTCGGGTGTGGCGGCATACCAGAGACGGGCCTCAGCTCGGGCGGCGTAGGCTTGTGCGAGCTTTGGGTTAAGCTCGATGGCTTTCGTCAACGCTGCATCAGCACCACTGTTATCAAGTGCGGAGAGCTTGCGCAAACCTTCTTCTAGAAAAATACCCGCGCGGAATTGATTTTCATTTTCCCCGATCTTGCCCAGGATCTCTTTTTTCCGTTCCGCGGGAGCGGCGGCAAGCTCGTGTTTCAGGGCCGCAAGCATGCGGCCCTGGCTCTCAAATGCCTCTTTCAACTGACGGTAATCCGCAACCGTCCGGCGTTCCTCGGCAGCACGCTTGAGATTGGCATCGATATCGGCGTTTGATATCTCCGCCTTGATCTTGACAGTGAAGCGGACGGCGTCGCCCACAAGTTCCCTGTTTTTGGAAAGAACGGTGATTTTCATCGCATGATTGGCGATGACCTCCACGACGTCCTCTTCGAGAACCATATTGAGCACCCTGGAGTAGCTCCGCACGAAGGCGCCCGCCTCTTCCGCCGCCTGGCGCGCCGCGTTCATCCGGGCACGTTCCTCGGCGACGGACATCGTTTCGCCATCGCCCATCACATATACACCGGTGACGACGATTTCACGGACCTCCGCGTGTGCTACGCCGGCAATGAGCAAACCGGCAAGAACAACGCCCCACAAAACTTTCCAAATCTTATCTTCGGCAATCATTGGATTTCCCTTTCATGGAGTCTTGTAAACAAGGTGTTTCTGTTTGGTTTCATGATATCGTGTACTGGCACCTATTTTTTCAAGGTTATGGGCATGTCTGTAGTGCTGGCATAGAAGATGATGATCTCGGCTGTTTTATTGCCCTCATTCTTTCCATAATGCCATTTATTCACAACCTCAATGATCGCATCGCCGGCTTTCAGATGTAATGTTTTTTTGTCTTCAGTAAATACGGTAAGCTCTCCATTTATCATTACACCCGCATTGATGACGGGATGCTTATGCATGGGCAATACTGCTCCGGGTGGAATAAAGATCCTGAGGATCGTTATTTCCGGAGTTCCTTTAGTGAATTCTGTAAGGAGGCTATTGTCCCAGCTGTAACTTGATTTTGCCAGCACATCAACCCTGATATCACTGGTGCTTTCGGCAAAAACCTGGCTTGTTAATAACAGTGATACAAATATTCCAAAAATAAGTTTTTTCATTATTTCCCTCCTTGCACACTTTTTATTTTATCCTTGATCTGTTGCGCCTGGCAGTATTCTACAATAATCTTCAGAAAGGTATCGGAATATTTTTCAAGTTTTGCCATGCCGATTCCATAGATTGTGGAAAGTTCTTCCCGAGTCTGCGGAAAATAGACGGCCATTTCTTTCAATGTCCGGTCATGAAAGATTGTAAAAGGAGGTAGATTCGCCAAGTCAGCGAGTTCTTTTCGTTTCTTCCGGAGAAGTTCAAAGAGAACGGGATCGTGGGGCCCCGGTTCACCTTCATGCTGACCGATAACCTCGCCCTTTTCTTTTTTCCCTTCTTCCAGTCTGCCCCTGACGGCCTCTTTTCCCTTCAGAACCTCCCATGCCTTTTGGGTGAGTCTGAGGGTTCCGTGGTCATAATCGTAAATAAGCAGTCCTTTCCGGATAAACTGGCGGGACATGTTGCGCCACTGCTTTGTCGTATGAGCAGTTCCGATCCCGTAGGTGGAGAGTTGATCGTGACCGAATTTCAAGACCTTTTGGGAGTTCGATCCCCTAAGGACATCGATGATGTGTCCGGCGCCAAAATACTCGCCGGCCCGCTTGACGCAGGAAAGAAACATTTGGGCGGGGATGGTCAGATCGACAAGATCCGTTGCCTCTACTTTGCAGTTGTCGCACATCCCGCAATATTTTGGGGTATCATTCTCATCGAAATAATTTAAAAGAGGGATGCGACGGCAGAGGTCGGTTTCGGCAAAGCCAATGAACGTATTCAGAAGGATATTGGCAACCATTTGCTCCTGCTGGGTTTTCTGATTAACGAAGTACTTGATCTTACGGATATCGCCATAACCGAAAAGGAGTAGACAATGGGCAGGCAGACCGTCCCGCCCGGCCCGCCCGATCTCCTGGTAGTAGTTGTCGATGCTTCTGGGCAGGTCATAATGGACGACAAAACGGACGTTGGACTTGTTGATTCCCATGCCGAAGGCGATTGTCGCCACGATGATCTGGATGTCATCCCGGATAAAGAGTTCCTGATTCTCCGTTCGCTCCCGATCTGATAGGCCCGCATGGTAGGGTCGGACTGAATAACCCTTTCGATGCAGAATTCCATGGAGATCATCCGTTTGCTGGCGGGAAAAACAGTAAATGATTCCTGATTCGTTCGCATATCGTTTTAGAAGTTCAAGGGTTTGTTCAATGGGCGCCGTTTTCTGGATTACCTCAAGAAAGAGGTTTGGACGGTTGAAGCTGCCGATGAATTCATTGGGATCGCTTATATTCAGTGATTTTCGAATATCCTCACGGACCCGTGGTGTGGCCGTGGCGGTGAGAGCCACGCAGACCGCTCCGGGATATCTCGTCCGGAACTCAGCCAATTGCCGGTATTCCGGGCGAAAATCGTGGCCCCATTCGGAGATGCAATGGGCCTCGTCAATGGCGATGCAATCCACCTTTAAAGAGGCCAGGAGGGCCATGGTTCTTGGCGTCAGCAGCGATTCCGGGGCCAGATAAAGCAGCTTGACGCGATCTGCCCGGAGTTGTGAAACATGGTGTCGGTACTCTTCGCTGCTAAGGGAACTGTTCAGGAAAACAGCCGGGACGCCGCACTCCCGCACCTGGTCCACCTGATCCTTCATCAGGGAAATCAGAGGTGAAACCACAATGGTTAATCCTTCAAAAATGAGAGAGGGGATTTGATAGCAGAGGGATTTGCCTCCCCCCGTGGGCATCACGACCAGGGCATCCTTTTTTTCCAGCAGATGACCGATGACCTGCTCCTGAAGGGGCCAGAAGGTCTCATAGCCGAAAACACCCTTCAGAATACCTCTAATACGGTCGATCATCGTTATTCCTTCCGTGCCAATAAAATTAAAACAAATAGCACCGTCTCCAATTGCGTCATGGGTGCCTCGTCAGTCCTTTTAATTCATGGTAAGCCGCTGTGGTAAGAGAGGGGCTTGCACAGGGGAGCAGGGAATTATTGTGATACAGAGGTTCTTCCGCCAGGGGATAGGAAGATGCATGGCGGGCTTCGTCCCATAACAACGTTCCCGGTATAGGAGAATACTCGGCGAGAATTGGTCTGGCCCCCCGGTCGTGGACGTAAAGGATACTTTCCCTTATTTCCCGGTCCGTTTGACCGGGCAGCCCGCAGAGGAGATAGACGCCGATCTCATTTCCCGCGTAACCGGCCTCTTGCAGATAGGCTGTCGCCCTTTCGAAGGCGGAGTTGTCAACCTTTCCGCCCAGCTCCTGTTGCCGTTGCCCGTGAGTGGTTTCCAGCCCGAAGCGGATGGTTTTGAATCCGGCCTGGTAGAGCAAGCTGGCTATCTCAGGCGTAATCTCGCGGATGTGAAGGCCATTGGGACAATGAAAATGGCAGTCCAGTTTCCGACGGATGATATCTGTGAGCATGGGTATAGCCATTTCACATGGATCGCTCAGGAGGGCATCGTCATAAAAAGAGAAATTTCTCACCCCGAGTTTCTCTTGCCAGTAAACCATCTCATTGACGACCTGGATCGGATCACGTCTGTCAAAGCAATTATTGAGCAATTTGGACGCACAATAGGTACAACGGAACGGACATCCGCGGGAGGTGAGCAGGGGAACCTGTTCCGGCGGTGGCAGCAGATCGAAAGCAGGGTAGGGGAGATGATCGAGATCATGTTCATCTGGGACAAAATGGACGGTCCCTCCAAGGATATCATTCATAATAAAGGAGATATGCCGTTCACCGGGTCCGGGAAGGACATGATCCGCCCCGGCAAGCATGGCATGTTCACTGCAGAGGGTCGCATAGATCCCGCCCAGAATAACCGGTACGGCGGGGAAAATTTCCTTAACTATGGAAATGACGTCAAACACCCCCGGATACCAGTAAGTCATCATGGAGGTACTCAGGATGAGGTCAGGTTTTTCAACCCCTTTCAATATCCTGCTTAAGGCATGCGGAGGAAGTCCATAGCGATGATAAGGTTTGGGTATGCCGGCCAGGGCTTCGGGCTTGGCAACTTTTTCCTTTATAAACTTACCCTGTCCCCCTTGTTTTCTTGCCGGTTTTTTGACCTCTCCGGGTGAAATAGAATCGAGAGCGCCACTATCAAGACAGTCGATCAATTGGATGTCCAGGCCGTTTTTCCGCAGATAGGAGGCCATATAGAGCAACCCGATGGGCTTCATCCAGAAATCGTAGGCGGAAAAATCGTATATCCAGGGGTTGATAAGTAAGACGCGTTTAGTCATTGGGGTCGAACTATCAAATATTTGGCGGCATGACAATAAAAGACTTGAAGACGGTGAGCTTTGCTGCTAACATCTGGTCCCATTGAAAGTCGGGAAAGTAACATGCGGGCAGTCGTCCAGAGGGTTGATCGGGCCGCCGTTGCTGTAGGCGGGAAAAATATTTCCAGTATCCAGCAAGGTCTTATTGCCTTCGTCGGGGTTGAAAAGGGAGACTCGACGAAGGACGCCGATTATCTCGTTGACAAAATCATCAACCTGAGAATATTTGAAGACCCCGAGGGAAAGATGAACCTGTCCCTCCTCGATAAAAATTGGGAGCTCATGGTCATCTCGCAGTTTACCCTCCTCGGGGATTGCCGTAAAGGAAGAAGACCATCTTTTTATCAGGCCGAAGAACCGATAAATGCGAAAAAGCTCTACGATTACTTCGTGGTAAAAAGCAAGGAGAAGATACATAAAGTCGGAACGGGGGAATTTCAGGCCATGATGAAAATCGATCTTCTCAACGACGGCCCCGTGACCCTGTTGCTTGACAGTAGAACCGGTTTCTAATATGTGAGGAGAGTCTTGAAGGAGCAGGAAAGCACCCCCCCGTGTAACATCAGAATCGATAAAGAGGGCATCTGGTATTATCAGGGCGCCGAAATGTTTCGTCGGGATTTTGTTAATTATTTTTATCAGAACTTGCATCTCGATGACGAGGGAAGATATGTTATCGAACTTCCCAATGATCGTTGTTTCGTAGATGTGGAAGATGCGGCATACATTGTTAAAGCGATTGATTACTCAAAAACGGAAAGCGGCAATGGAACGGGCATTAACCTCCTTCTTTGCGATGAGACGATGGAAGCACTGGATCCCCGCACCCTCTGGATCGGTCCTGACAATGTCATGTATTGCCAGGTAAGGGAACATTCATTCCGGGCCCGCTTCTCAAGAGCCGCCTATTATCAACTTGCCGAACATATCGAACATGATGAAGGCCAAGAGAGATTTTACTTGAAGGTTAACGGCCAACATTATAATATAGCAAGTAAAGCATTGTAATATCTAAACCACTGGAGGTATCTTCATGCTGTCTGATCATATCGAAGAGGCCCTGACATTTGATGACCTGCTCCTTGTTCCTGCAGAATCATCCGTATTACCCAAAGACGTAGATACATCAACCAGCCTTACCAACAATATCACCCTCAGGATACCAATTCTGAGCGCCGCCATGGATACGGTTACGGAATCCAAAACGGCCATCTGCATGGCTCAGGAAGGTGGAATCGGGATCATTCATCGCAATATGAGCATCGAAAGGCAGATGATTGAAGTCGATAAGGTGAAGAAATCGGAAAGCGGCATGATCGTAGATCCGATAACCATTGGCCCTGAACAGATGGTTCAGGATGCCCTGAATCTGATGAATGAATACCATATTTCCGGGGTTCCCGTTGTCAAGGGGAAGCGGCTGGTAGGGATATTGACTAACCGTGATCTCCGATTCGAGACCAATCTGGAACAACCGGTCGGGAATGTGATGACCAAAGATCATCTCGTTACGGTTACGTCGAACATTTCTCTGGAAGAATCAAAGAAACTCCTTCATAAGCACCGAATTGAAAAACTTCTGGTCGTTGACGACGAATACAATCTTAAAGGCCTGATAACCATCAAGGATATCGAAAAAATACGTAAATATCCAAACGCGAGCAAAGACTCCCTGGGGCGTTTGCGCGTCGGCGCCGCTGTCGGCATCATTGACCGTGAAGAGCGGGTGCAGGCCCTTATTTCCGCAGGCGTCGATGTGATTGTAATCGACACTTCCCATGGTCATTCCAAGGGAGTCATTAATGCAATTCGGGAAACCAAGAGACTATTTCCGACCTGCGAACTTATTGCCGGTAATGTCGCCACCGTGGAAGGGGCGAAAGCATTGATCGGGGCCGGGGTGGATGCCGTTAAGGTAGGGGTCGGCCCTGGTTCCATCTGCACCACGAGGATTGTCGCCGGTGTGGGCGTTCCACAGATGACCGCAATCCGCGAAACTCATAAGTATTGTTCACAAAAAGGGATTCCCGTTATCTCCGATGGCGGCATCAAGTTCTCCGGCGATATCGCCAAGGCCCTTGGGGCCGGTGCCAGTACGGTCATGATCGGGGGGCTCTTTGCCGGCACCGAGGAAAGTCCCGGTGAAACCATCCTTTTCCAGGGTCGCAGCTACAAAGTATATCGTGGCATGGGCTCCCTTGAGGCCATGAAATCAGGCAGTCGGGACCGTTATTATCAGGATGACATAGAAAGCAATCTTAAAATGGTTCCCGAAGGTATCGAAGGACGGGTACCGTTCCGGGGATCTCTTTCAGCCAGTATCTACCAGCTTGTCGGTGGCTTGAAGGCCGGCATGGGTTATCTTGGCTGCCGCACCATTGGGGAGATGCATCAGAAAGCCACTTTTGTTCGCATAACCTCCGCCGGACTTCGTGAAAGCCATGTCCACGACGTAATCATAACCAAGGAAGCGCCCAACTACTGGCTGGATTAGCATGAAGCACGCTGATTTCGTCCATCTCCACGTCCATACCCAGTACAGCCTATTAGACGGAACAATCCGCATCGATGATCTGCTGAAGAAGGCAAAAGAACATCATATGCCCGCGGTGGCCATGACGGATCACGGCAATATGTTCGGAGCCATCGATTTTTATCAGCATGCCTATCGACATGGCATCAAACCGATAATTGGCAGCGAAATATATGTTGCCCCCCGTAGCCGCCTTG
Source organism: Syntrophus sp. (in: bacteria) (assembly GCA_025355725.1). Taxonomy (GTDB): domain Bacteria; phylum Desulfobacterota; class Syntrophia; order Syntrophales; family UBA8958; genus UBA8958. Next base: position 5,690 of record JANXZC010000035.1, on the reverse strand, counting down.
AAAAGAGTTCCCAGGGCATAGGCGAAACTTCCCGTCATCTTGTTGTCCTTGTAAAGAACATGGAGGGCTACAAAAATCTTCTGAAATTATCGTCCGCTGGTTACCTGGAAGGATATTATTACCGACCCCGGGTAGACAAGGAACTCCTCCGCCAGCACCATGAGGGTCTCATTGGTATGAGCGCCTGTCTGCATGGTGAAATTGCCGATCACATTCTCAAGGGAAATACAGAAGGGGCGCTGAAAGCCGCAGAAGAATATCGTGATATCTTTGGAGATGGGAATTTCTATCTTGAAATCATGGAGAATAGTCTCCCGGAACAGAAGATCGCCAATGAAGGGTTGATGGAGATAAGCAGAAAGCTGTCCATCCCTCTGGTAGCGACTAATGACTGCCATTACCTCAACCAGGCAGACGCCGAGGCCCACGAGATTCTCTTATGTATCCAGACCGGGAAGACAATTGAAGATCCGAATCGAATGAAATTCCAATCGGACCAGTTCTTCTTCCGCTCCCCGGAGCAGATGAAAGCCCTGTTTTCATATTGCCCCCAGGCAATTGAAAATACAATTGCCATAGCGGAGAAGTGCAATCTTACCATGGAGTTTGGCAAGTTTTATCTTCCCCATTTTAAGCTGGATAATGATCAGAGCCTAGACGAATATCTTGTGAAAATCGCCAAAGAGGGACTCGATCGTCTGGCCCCGGTAATCAATACTGCCGGAGAGACGGAAGTTACCCGGAAATATGAAAAGCGTCTCACCGAAGAACTGGCCATGATCAAGTCCATGGGTTTTGCCGGTTATTTTCTCATTGTGGCCGATTTTGTAAATTACGCAAAAGAGCAGAAGATACCAGTCGGACCGGGCCGTGGTTCAGCGGCTGGTAGCCTCGTGGCCTACGCCACCGGGATAACAAACATCGATCCAATTCGTTACGGTCTCTTCTTTGAGCGTTTCCTCAACCCGGACCGCAAGACTATGCCCGACATCGACATTGATTTCTGCCAGGAGCGACGGGACGAAATCATCCGCTATGTAACCGATAAATACAGTAGTGACAACGTAGCGCAGATAATAACCTTCGGGAAAATGTTAGCCAGGGCGGTCATCAGGGACGTTGGCCGGGCCATGAATATCCCCTATGGCGAGGTTGATGCCATCGCGAAAATGATTCCCAATGTATTGAATATTACTCTTGACGACGCGATAAAGATGGAACCGCGCTTGAAGGAAGAGGCGAAGAAGAACGAACGTATTCAAAAACTCTTAACATACTCACGAGCCCTGGAGGGCTTGAACCGCCATTCATCGACCCATGCCGCTGGTGTCGTGATTTCCGATGTGCCGCTGGTAAACCGCGTACCTCTGTATAAAGGCGCCAAAGATGATGTCGTAACCCAGTTTTCCATGAACGACATCCAGTCGGTAGGGCTGACTAAATTTGATTTCCTGGGTCTCAAGACCTTGACGGTGATCAAAAACACACTGCAGATGATCAAGGAGGGAAGGGGGGATGACGTTGACATCGACAAATTACCCCTTACCGATCAAGCTACGTATGAGCTTCTGCAGCGGGGCAACACCGACGGTATTTTTCAATTGGAAAGTTCGGGGATGCGGGATATTCTGACCAGTATGAAGCCGGACTGCATAGAAGACATCATCGCCTTGATTGCCCTCTATCGCCCGGGACCAATGGGTATGGTTCCAGATTTTGTTTCCCGCAAATTGGGGAAAACACAGATCAGCTATGAATTGCCACAACTTAAGGAAATATTGAGAGAGACCTACGGGGTTATTCTCTACCAGGAACAGGTCATGCAGATTGCCAGCGCCATTGGTCGTTACACCATGGCTGAGGCGGATACGCTACGCAAGGCAATGAGCAAAAAAAAGGTCGCCGAGATGGACAAGGAAATGCCGAAATTCCTTGCCGGGGCCAAACAGAACCACATTCCCGAGGAGAAGGCTGCCCGCATCTGGGAACAGATGAATAAATTTGCCGAATATGGTTTCAACAAATCACACAGTACCGCCTATGCGATGATTTCCTATCAGACCGCCTATCTGAAGGCCCACTATCCGGAAGAATTCATGGCTGCCCTGCTGACCAGCGAAAAGGACAACCGCGATAAAATCATCCGGTATATTAATAGTTGCAAGGAGATGGGCATTAACGTCCTGCCGCCGGACATCAACGAGTCTCTTAGTGATTTCACCGCCTCAGTCGGACACATCCGCTTTGGGATGGCGGCGGTGAAAAATGTCGGGGTAGGGGCGGTGGAAGCCATTATTGAAGCCAGGAAAAAGGGTGAGAAATATCCGTCCTTTCAGGATTTCAGCGAGCGGGTCGATCTGCGGCGGGTGAACAAGCGGGTCCTCGAAAGTCTTATCAAATGTGGGGCCTTTGACTCCCTGGGCCACAAAAGACGGGTCCTTTTCAGTTGTTATGAGGAGACCATGAATCTGGCCCAGAGGCTGCGCAAATCGAAGGCCAGCAGCCAGGTCAGCTTACTGGAAGGTCTTGATACCTCAACCGGAAGCGGTAATATGCACGGGGCCGCTGCTCCTCACGATATCGGCGAATGGGATCATAAAGAACTTCTCATGCATGAAAAGGAGGCACTTGGATTCTATATTACCGGTCATCCTTTATCGAGATACAAGCAAAAACTTGAATTCGTTACTAATGCCAACTCAGAGAATATCGGGGATAGAAGAGACAAAGAGGAAGTCATTATTGCCGGTGTAGTTAGTAATATCAAGGAGTTGACGACTAAAAGAAAAGATGTCATGGCCTACATAACCCTAGAGGACCTTTGTGGTTCCATGAATATCATCTGTTTTGCCGATATTTATCAAAAGTCAAAATCCCTTTTGAAAGGGGATGAGCCTGTCCTGATAAAAGGGCAACTTGATATCTCCGAAGAAAATATCAAAATAATCGCCAACGAAATAACGCCACTTCAGGATGCCCCGGATATTTCGCCTTATTTGTCCGTTCATTTCCAGGTCGATACTCAAGGTGTATCAAGTGAAGATTATATATTACAAATCAAATACTTGTCGGATAAACATAAGGGATCATCTGAAGGATATGTTCATTTGCTGAATGGAAACAGCGAAACGATAATTTACTTAGGTAATGAACGCCGCTTCCAGTTGACTCCGGAGCTGTTGAAGGCAACCCGCCTTGTCCTGGGACCTAATTCCATAAAATATCGATGAAATGTTATACCGCGAGCGAATATATCGGAATTACGTGGCTACAAATGATCTTGTTTCCTTTCATGTATCTATCCGGGAAACAGACCTCTTTATCGCCGCCGATCAGGATCTATCCGCGATTGCTCTCGCCTCGGTAATCAAGCATCGAAACTATCTGGAATCCTACATTCAGCGGCATCCCACATTTTTAAAATCTTTACAGCCCGTTCCCGGAGACCGATTTGCACCCGGGATAGTTCGCGATATGATCGAGGCGGGAATTTCCGCACAGGTCGGGCCAATGGCAGCGGTGGCCGGGGCGATGGCAAAGTTTGTTGGTATGGATCTTCTTTGTCATTGTGAAAATGTCATTGTAGAAAATGGCGGCGACATCTTCATGAAGACGCATACAGAGCGGCGGGTATCAATCTTTGCAGGAGAGTCTCCTTTAAGTCAGCAGGTGGTCCTGCGCATCACGCCGGCGGAAATGCCCCTTGGGATTTGCACTTCCTCCGCCACGGTGGGACCCTCGTTAAGTTTCGGAAGGGCAGACGCCATATGCGTGCTGTCGCAATCAGCAAGTTTGGCCGATGCGGCGGCCTCGCGGATTGGAAATCAGGTAAAAAAACCCGGTGACATAAAAAAGGCGTTGAACCTCGGGTCGGAAATTGCCGGGGTAAGGGGAATTGTAATTATTATGGGTGAAACGATGGGTGCCTGGGGTCAGATCCAATTCCGCAATTAAAGTTTACATAACATATCTTATCCGACATTACATTTCCTAGCTATAAACCTTCCTCGGCCAGCTGTTTAACAATTAATGACTGTTTTTCAGTTATATGCTTAGGAACCATCACGTTGATCTTTACGTATTGATCCCCCTTAACTGCCCCCTTTAATCCGGGAACGCCGTAACCCTTCATACGGATCTTGGTGTTGTTCTGGGTACCCGGTGGGATCTTCAGGCGTTTGGTTGCCCCGTCAATTGTCGGTACATCAATACTCGTTCCGAGAACCGCCTGAGTGAAGTTAATGGACTTCTCAAAATAAATGTCGTTTCCATCGCGGGCAAAGAGCGGATGAGCAAGGATGGTAATATTCAGATATAGATCGCCGGCGATACCGCCGTCAATACCATGACCGCCCTTCCCCATGAGGCGCAGTTTCTTGCCGGTGCTGATTCCAGCTGGTATTTTTACATTGATTTCATCGACCCGATCTTCCCGTTGCAGGGCCAGTTTCTTTTCGACTCCCGTAACCGATTCTTCCAGGGTGATGGAAAGATTGTATTGCAGATCCTGACCTTGCTGGGGCATGTGTCCATAGGATTGACCGCCGCCGCCGAAAAGATCGGCAAAAGGATCAAATCCCTGTTGGGGCCCCCCACGCCTTCTCGATCCGCCCCCTGAACCTGTCCGCGTCGACCGTCCTCCCGATCCGCCCAAATCAAACCCAAAACCCCTCAAAAGATCGTTGAGGTCGAAGTTTTTGAAGATATCTTCCTGAGAATATTTCTGGCGGAATTGATCTGCCGAGCCATACGTATCGTATTGATTGCGTTTTTCCTGATCGCTTAGGACGGCGTAGGCCTCGCTGATCTTTTTGAATTTTTCCTCAGCCTGATTCTTATTGTTTGGGTTTCTATCAGGATGCCATTTTAGAGCCAGTTTACGATAGGCCTTTTTAATCTCTTCCGTGCCTGCTTTCTTGTCAACTCCTAACAATTGGTAATAATCTTCAGCCATTTTACTCCGCCCTTCCCTGCTTAGTGTTTTCTAAAATACATACGATGCTCTGTTTGTCAAGGTATCAGATCACCTCGAAAGGGGAAATATTCGAAATCACGAAAATAATCAGTTGAATTTTAGCTTAAATACCGCTATGTAGTCGCGAGATTAGGAAGGATATATGGCGAAAAAGATACCGCTTAGCGATTTAGAGCCGGGAATGATAATCGTGAAGCCCATCACGATGAAAAACGGTATGGTGATACTCGGCGAGGGGGTGGAATTGACCCTGGCCTGGGTAGAAAGATTGCAGGATATGGACATCGACGGGTGTTACATCGACGCGCCCAATGAACAAAAGATCACGAAAGAGGACGCTATCGTGCAACTCGATGCACGTTTTCAGCCGGTTGCGGACCGACCATACATGATTCGTCTCAAGGCCATACTCAGAGAACACATTGAGGGGCTCTATGAAAAGTGAGACGATCATCAAAGTACGCAAAGCGAGGATTGAAAACATTTCCTCTTTGCCTACGGTTCCGGGTAATCTCCAACGCATCTCTGACATCATCGAAAAGCCCGGGCTTACCCTAGACGAGATCGGTCGTTTTGTCGCCAGTGATCCCGCCCTGGCTTCAAAGGTTCTGAAGATGGTAAACTCCGCCATGTACGGTTTCCCGGGTCGAATCACCGCTGTTTCCTATGCCGTGATGCTGCTGGGATTGAATGTCGTTAAAGGGCTTCTATTAGG
>JANXZC010000028.1:2500-16330 GCA_025355725.1 Syntrophus sp. (in: bacteria) | reverse complement strand
CCGCTACGGCGGCGAGATGTCATCCCTGAGGATTTCCCGCATCATCTGGACATTTCCCCCCAAGCTAATAGCGGGTTTCGTCTCCCGGATCATCAGGAAATATGTCATTCCCCGGCAGATAAAACCGGGGAGGGGGTGATCAGATGAATATGGACACAGTGCGCCGCTTCTATAATGAGGTCTATTACTGGAGTGCTCTGCCTGAGGGGGCGATATCTCTGAAATGATCTACGGATTCTGAATTGAGGAATTGAAGTGAAAACACCATGATGTTTTCGATTGTCATCCCAGTCTACCAATCGCACACAACGCTCGCAAGATGCCTTGACAGCCTTAAAACGGTTGCCTCGGCTGAATGTGAAATAATCATCGTTGATAGTTCGCCGGGCGATAAATCCGAGGGCATCATAAAACGTTTTACCCAGTTCAAACTCATTAGATCGCCGAATCGCCTGTTGATGCATCATGCACGTAATTTGGGTGCCCAGAATGCCATCGGCAAGATCCTTGTCTTTAGCGATCCTGACTGCGTGATTGATGATCGGTGGTTGGGGGAACTGGAAGCATCCTTTCAGGCAGGGTACAAGGTTGTGGGCGGATCAATTCTCTGCCATCCCGGCGGCAATATGAAAATGGCGGCGCATATCATAAAATTCTGGAAATGGCTCCCGGGGCGGGGCAAGGGTATAATCACGGATTTGGCAACCGCTAATTTTGCAATTGACCGTGCGGTCTTCGATCAGGTTGGTGGATTCCAAGGGGATCTATTTGTAGGAGACACGGAGCTTAGTCTCCGCTTGCGGGATAACGGACACGAACTATACTTTAACCCCAATGCCAAAGTCTATCACATTCATGAACATACATTTGCGTCACTCCTTCGTGAAAGATACATAAGAGGGAATGATCACATCTGCATGTTGGCCCTTCATGAGCAATGGGGACTATTCAAGTCACTCTTATTTATCACGGCAGTACCTTTACTGGTTGTTTGGATGTTATCCCGGACGATAAAGGCCTGCTGGCAAAGCCACTTGTTTTTGGATTTCCTGAAATCGATTCATATCATCATTCTCGCTGATGTGGTTTCAATTGGAGGGGGAATAAGGGGAAGGCTCAAGGATATTTTCTCTCGGGTTCGATGCCTCTATCGATAAAATTATCCATATATGTCTCACGTTGATAATCGGGGCGATGATCTGATCGGAGCTAATAGTTTGGATAAGATGGTTTCTGTAATAATTCCGGCGAAACAGATAAATGATTATGTCAGAGCAGCCATTCCGCATTTTTTAAACCTAGACTACAAGAACTTTGAGATCATCATCTTGCCGGATGGGGAAACAAAAGAAGTTTTCCCAAAGGTGCGAATGGTACCGACGGGAAACATTGGACCTGCCGCAAAAAGAGATTTGGCCTTAAGGTATGCCAAAGGCGAAATTCTGGCGTTTATTGACGACGATGCCTATCCCAGGCAAGATTGGTTGAAAAATGCGGTAAGATATTTCACGGATGATTCCATCGGCGTTGTATGCGGCCCGGCAATAACGCCGCCCGAGGATAATATATTTCAGCAGGCATCCGGGAAAACTTATGAATCGAGGCTATGCAGTGGGCCCTACACATACAGGTATCGGCCTGAAAAAAGCAGGGAAATGGATGTTTTTTACCCCACTGTAAATTTCATTATCAGAAAAGATATATTTGAAAAGGTGGGGGGCTTTGATTGTCCCTACTATCCCGGTGAAGATGCAAAATTATGCGCGAAAATTACTGGAAAGTTGGGAAAAAAAATCATATATGCCCCTGAGATCCTTGTCTGGCATCACAGAAGGGAATTATTCCGTGGTCACCTAAAACAGGTGAAACAGTACGGCTTGCATCGGGGATATTTTGCAAGAAATTGCCCGGAAATAACCACCAGCCCCGCTCATTATTTCCCCGGTCTATTTGTCGCTGGGCTTTTTATGGGACCTATTTTGTCATTCCTCTTCCCGCCAATATGGTATATTTTGTTGGGTTTCCTAGGTTTTTATTGTTTGGCGCTGCTATATTCTGTCATACGAATCAAGAACATCAAATTGGCTTTGTTGACTGCGGTCGGTATCGCAACGACCCCTGTAGTGTTTGGTATTTATTCTATTAGGGGATACTTTGCAAAATCGTTATCGAAATAAGATTGGACTTGTTGCCCGGCGGCCTTATGGGCGATAATATTGAGTTAATGGATCTGCCGGGATAACGAAAGGGTGACAACAGGCCGTGGGAAGAAGAAAAAAGGATATCAAACACCGGTCCGATAGCGAACCTGCACGTGCCCCATTGGATTTTCCAATTCCGGCAGCGATAATCCTTCTCCTGATTGCTGGCGCCATTGCCTATGCCTCAAGTCTGAACGGTCCTTTTATCTACGATGACATCCCCAATATTGTCGATAACCAAGCCATCCATGACATCCACAACACTGTGAATCTGTTTCAGGGGCCGGCCGGTTCGGGTCTCTATACCAGGCCCTTCATCCGGGTCTCCCTCGCCGTCAATTACGCCTTCGGTGGAGATAATGTTCGGGGGTACCACATCCTGAACCTGGCCGTTCATCTCCTGGCCGGAATCGCCCTTTTTGGCATTGTGCGCAGAACGCTGTTGACCGATAGAATGAAGGCCATCTATGGGCAGGCGGCGACTACGCTCGGATTTGCATGTGCCCTGCTCTGGATGCTTCATCCGCTCCAGACCCAGGCGGTTACCTATATCATTCAACGCTGCGAATCGATGATGGGCCTGTTTTTTTTATTGACCTTCTACTGTGCCATCCGGGGCTGGCAGTCATCGCGGTCCGGGCTGTGGCATGGGGCGGCAGTGCTGTTTTTTCTGCTGGGCGCGGGCAGCAAGGAAGTGATCGCCGTCGCGCCGCCCCTGTTGCTCATTTACGATGCGGTCTTTATGAAAAAAGGATGGAAGGCAGCCGTCAGGACATCTTGGCCTCTCTACTGCGGATTGGCCGGTGGTCTGATTGTGCTGGCTTTTATTGTGATGTTGGGAATGCAGGCTGCGCAGGGAGCGGGGTTAAAGGAATCTCTGCCCCCAGTGCAGTACTGGCAGACCCAGCCTATGGTAATTTTCCACTATCTGCGCCTTGTGGTCTGGCCCGATCCTCTTTGTCTCGATTATGTCTGGCCTCTTACGACCTGGCAAAAGGCGTGGCCCTCCATCATGATCTTGTCAACGCTCATTGCCCTCGCCGGCTGGGCGGTTTTTAAGCGCAAGCCCGCCGGTTTTCTGGGGGCGTGGTTTTTTGCCATTCTTGCCCCCACGTCCCTTGTTCCGCTTCCTGACCCCGCCTTTGAGCATCGCATGTATCTGCCCCTGGCGGCGCTGGTCGTGCTGGTGGTTGTCGGGTTGTATCGATTTGGCCTGATCATGCAGGAACGGTATGCCGTCGGAAAAGACAAGCTGGTCCTTGTCGGGGTTGTCGGTTTGCTCGTGTTGGTTTTGCTGTTGGGCGGGATTACATACAAACGCAATGGTGTTTATGCCAGCGAGGTGTCGATCTGGACGGATACGGTGCAGAAATCACCACGAAACAGCCGCGCCCATCTGAACCTGGGCCTTGAACTGGATCGGGCAGGAAATCCCTATGAGGCAATCCGGCATTTTGAGGAGGCCATCCGGCTCCAGCCGGATTATGCAGGTGCTTATTCCAATATGGGAAATGTCCTGGCTAACCTGGGAAAAACCGATGACGCGATCCGTTACCTACAGGAGGCGATTCGCCTTAAAGCCGATTATGCGGAGGCCTATTCAAACCTCGGAGTGGCTTACGGCCGGGCGGGAAGATTAAACGAAGCGGTGGTGCAGTTGGAACACGCCCTGCGCCTGAAGCCGGACTACGCCGCCGCCCACTCCAATCTGGGCCTGGCACTGGGGAGATTAGGGCGAAAGCAGGAGGCCATCGCCCATTTTCAGGAGGCCCTGCGTTTAAAGCCCGATTATCAGGCTGCCCGGATGAATTTGGAACTGCTCATGAGAATGAATAAATAAGGTGTTCATTTCTTTAAGGCGGCTTTGATCGCTTTGCCGTTGATCGCCCCCTCCCGAAGCAGAGCCGGGGGATCTACGGTTACGTCGAGAAAAGTCGATCCCCTGCCGCCAGGGGTGAGGCCGCCGTCGATGATGATAAGTTGCCTGTTTGCCATTTGCCCCCGCACCTCTTCCGCTGTGGTGCATTCCCTTCCCCCGGAAAGGTTGGCGCTGGTGGCGGTGATCGGACGGCCCAGACCGGCGGCGAGGACCTGGGCGATGGGATTGCTGGAGATGCGGACACCGATCTTGCCGGTGCCGGCCGTCAAGCGCGGGTTGACCGATGGGGATGCCTTGAATACCAGGGTCAAGGGGCCCGGCCAGAAAGCAGCCATAAGGGTTTTCGCTTCTTCCGGGATGTTGTCCGTAAGTAGATCGAGATCATCCGCTTTGGAGATGATCAGGGCGATGGGATTATTAAATGAGCGTCCCTTGATCTCGAAAATGAGGTCTACGGCTTTTTCGTCCATTGCGTCAGCGGCGAGGCCGTAGAAGGTTTCCGTCGGGAAGGCGACAACTCCCCCCGCCTTTAAAATTGACACCGCTTTTTCAATACCTGACGGCGCGATGTTGTGGGGATCAATAGGGATAATAGTCATAAATATTCAAGATCTGATCCCCATGAGATTCTCGTGTTTTATTGCCACATCCTTCGCCATATTATCCACGAACTTTATCAAGTTATTTCGCATGGTTTCATTTTCCAAGGCCAGAATCCTCACGGCGAACAAGGCCGCGTTTCTGGCACCGGCCTTGCCGATGGCCATTGTCGCCACCGGAATGCCGCCGGGCATCTGCACGGTCGCCAGGAGGGCGTCGAGTCCCTTTAGGGAAGTTGCATCGACGGGAACGCCAATTACGGGCAGCAGCGTTTCGGAGGCGATAACGCCGGCCAGATGGGCCGCCGCCCCGGCCCCGACAATGATGACCTTTATCCCCCGTTGCGCGGCGTTTTTGGCGAAAGCCGTCGTCCGCGCCGGTGAACGATGGGCGGAGGTGAGGAATAATTCGTAGGGAACGGCAAATTGCTCCAGGATTTTTGTAGATTCTTCCATGACGGGAAGATCCGAGTCGCTTCCCATAACGACGCTGACGATGGGTTCGGCTTTAGGTGCCATTGCTACGATTCCTCCTTTGATAAATAACGGCCCGGCAAAAAGTTGTTAGTGTTTGAAATGCCGTTTCCCCGTGAAAATCATGGTTATGCCATGCTCATTGGCGGCCTGGATGGCCTCTTCGTCCCGGACGGAACCGCCGGGCTGGATGATGGCCGTGACCCCTGCCTCGGCAGCCATGTCAATGCCGTCCCGGAAGGGGAAAAAGGCGTCCGAGGCCAGGACGGTGCCCTCCGTGGGGAGGAGCGACTTCATTTTGGCGATCTTGACGGAGTCAACCCGGCTCATCTGGCCGGCCCCGACGCCGACGAGTTGATCCTTCGTAGCGTAAACGATGGCGTTGGATTTTACATGCTTGACGATCCGCCAGGCGAAATCGAGGGCCTGGTATTCTTCCTCCGTGGGCAACCGCTTGGTGACTACCTGGGCCTTGCGGATGTCAAGATCATCCGTGTCCCGCTCCTGGATAAGCAGTCCGCCGACGACACGGCGGAAATCATAGCCTTCCTGAGCGGAGGGGGCATTCTGAGGAATTTCCAGGACCCGGACGTTTTTCTTGGCCCCGAGAATGGCCTTGGCCTCATCGTCGAAGGCGGGGGCGATGATCACTTCCAGGAAGATCTTGGCCAACTCTTCCGCCGTCTTAGCATTCACCGTCCTGTTGAGGGCAACAATGCCGCCGAACGCCGACACGGGGTCTGTTTTCAATGCCTTCTGATAGGCCGTCAGGAGGTCGCCGTCCGAGGTCGCGGCGCCGCAGGGATTGGCGTGTTTGATCACCACTGCCGCCGGCAGGTTGAAATCAGAAACCATCTGCCAGGCTGCATCGGAGTCCATGATGTTATTATAGGACAATTCCTTGCCCTGGAGCTGCCGGGCATTGGCGACGGCGGACAGGAGGGGATTGTTTTCCGTATAGAAGGCCGCCTTCTGGTGGGGGTTTTCCCCGTAGCGGAGGTCCTGGGCCATGGCGAACTGGAAGGTGTAGGTTTCCGGGAATTCCTTCCGGCCGCCTTCGGGGTTTATCTTGCCGAGATAGTTGGAGATGGCGCCATCGTAACGGGCCGTCAACTGGAAGGTTTTGGTCGCCAGGCGGAAATTTGTCGCTTCGGAGATCTTCCCGCCGGTCTGCTTCATTTCTTCAATTATTCTGGAGTAATCGCCCGGATCAGTAACGACACTGACGAAACGGTAATTCTTGGCCGCCGCCCGGAGCATGGTGGGGCCGCCGATATCGACGTTTTCCACCGCTTCTTCGAGAGAGCACCCCTCTTTGGCCACAGTATCCTCAAAACGATAGAGATTGATGATGACCATATCGATGAGGTCAATGCCGTGGGCCTGCACGGCCTCAAGGTGCTTGGGATTGTCCCTGAGGGCGAGGAGTCCGCCGTGAATCTTGGGGTGGAGGGTCTTGAGGCGACCGTCCATCATTTCCGGAAATCCTGTATAATCGGATACATCTCGCACTTCAAGACCGCTCTTTCGCAGCTGCGCCGCCGTTCCCCCCGTAGAGAGAATCTCCACGCCAAAGCTGTTTAATTCCTTGGCAAAATCGACGATGCCCTGTTTGTCGGTGACGCTGATCAGTACCCGCTTGATGACGTTCAAATGCATAAATTATCTCCCTGTTTTTTGTAGATCATTGTTTTATTTTCTTAAAGTTTCCATGTGGCGGACCCGCTTGTCGATGAGGGCCGCCGTGCCGATGTCCGGTCGGTGGGCGACGGGACCGCGAATAGCGGCTACGGCATTTTCTGCCATGATTTCAGCTTCATGCAGATTATCTGCTACCCCGACAACACCGATGGCCCGGGAAGTGGTCATATACAGGCCGTCGTTCCTTTTGTCCACGGAAGAATAATAGAGTCTTGCCTGACCCGTGTCTCCCACTTCAATCCCGGCTGCCGTCGACTGGGCGTCGGGATGGTCTTTGGGGAGGCCATATCCCTTGGGAACGATGTATTTACAGACAGTTGCCTTCTTGTCGAAGGTTACGGGAAGGCGATCGAGGGTGCCGTTTATAATGGCCTCACAGATGTCCACAAAATCCGTCTGCAGGAGGGGAAGAATATTCATGGCCTCCGGATCGCCGAAGCGGGCGTTGTATTCCAGGAGCCGGATGCCGGACCTGGTGATCATGAAGCCGCCGTACATGACGCCTTTGTAATATGTGCCTGTTTCACGATAGATGGCTGCGGCGAATTGGCGGGTGATTTCCAGACCCGCTGCGACATCCTCGGTCTTTAGAAACGGAAGGGAATGGTCTTCGCAGGAATATGACCCCATGCCGCCGGTATTCGGTCCCTTGTCATCGACGAAGCGCCGTTTGTGGTCCTGGACCGGAGGGGTGGCGATTACGTGTTTCCCATCGCAAAGACATTGGAGGGAAAATTCCTCGCCGGCCAGTTTTTCCTCCACGATCACCTGATCATGTTCCCTAAGGATCTGACGGCAAATCTCCAGGGCCTCTTCCTTATTGAAAAAATGATCCCCTTGAACCATCACCCCTTTACCGCCCGTCAGTCCGTCGGGCTTTACCACCACCTCATCGAGGGCAACGATGAATTCCGGGATGCCCGCTTCTGAGGTAAAGACACGGAAGCGCACATTTCCGGGGATGCCGTATTTTTCCGCAAGATTGCGTGTAAATGACTTCGAGGTCTCCAGCCTGGCAAGGGATTTTGTGGGTCCCACCGCTGGGATTCCTGCCGTCAAGAGGGAATCGACAACCCCTTCGTTCAGGGGGTCTTCGGGGCCCACAATGGCAAAGGCCGTTTCATTGGCCCGGGCAAAATCAAGAATGGCGGCCATATCGCTGTATCCTCCCAGGCGAATGCCCCTGGAAAGATTCGCGATTCCGGGATTGTTGGCCTTCATGTAGGCAAATAGCCCCGGGTTCCTCGCGGAACGGACCACGGCTTCCGCAATCGCATGCTCCCTGGCGCCGTTGCCGATGAGAAGAATGTTGGGCATGGTATTTGTTTCTCCCTGTTTATTTTCGGGTTGTTGAATACCCAGTGTCGTGCTAAATATCGGAAAAGGACATTTCAGTCAATGACGACTTCGCAAATATCAATATCCAGGAAGTCATTTAAAGGAGCGGCAGTAGAAAAATGAAAAATAAACCGATAGGTGCGGTTATTTTAGCGGCTGGGAAAGGAACGAGAATGCAGTCCGAACTGGCCAAGGTTCTCCATCCGATCTGCGGGAGACCCATGCTGTGTTACAGCGTCGATTTGGCAAAGGAGATAGGCGCGAACCGGATCGTAGCGGTGATCGGTCACCAGGCACAGCGGGTTCGTGAATCCTGCCCAGAGCAGGAGGTGATCTTTGTGGAGCAGGAGCGGCAGCTCGGGACAGGACACGCTGTTCTCCAGGCAAGGGAGGCCTTTGCAGACTATGACGGCCTGATTTTGATCCTCTGTGGCGACGTTCCCCTCTTGAAGGGATCAACGGTCGAATCCCTCATCGCCCACCATGACGCTTCCGGCGCCGTTGTTACTGTGATGACGGTTATCCTAGATAATCCGGGAAGTTACGGGCGGATTGTAAAAAATGACGCCGGAGAGGTGTTAAGGATCGTGGAGGCGAAGGACGCCACGGCGGGGGAAAAGGCGATCCGGGAAATCAACACGGGAATCTATTGCGCCGATAGTCGCTTCCTCTTCAATGCCGTAGGACGGATCGAGAATAACAACGTCCAGAAAGAATACTATCTGACGGACATCATGGAGATTGCCCGGCGGGATGGGCATAAGGTGTCGGCCTTTGTCGTCAGGGATGAGACGGAAGTTATGGGAATCAACACCCCGGATGATCTCGACTACGCCTGCCGCCTCATGGAAGGCACAATCGAGGAGGGCCTCATCGCGGGAGGTAAGGAACGGGGGAGGGGCGTTTTTTGAAAATCGGCGCCTTGGAATTTGACCATCCCGTCTTTCTGGCGCCCATGGCGGGGATTACGAACCTTCCCTTTCGAACCATCGCCCGCCGCTTCGGCTGCCGGCTGGCTTTTACGGAAATGGTCAGTGTCAACGGCCTGGTCAGAGGTTCGCAGAAGACCTGCCGTTATCTGGATAGCGACCAGAGAGACCGACCTTTGGGGGTTCAGCTTTTCGGAAGTGATCCGGCGCTTATGGCGGAAGGGGCGCGTATCGTCACGGATCGGGGGGCAGATCTAATTGATATCAATATGGGTTGTCCCGTTAAAAAGGTGGTCCGGGCGGGGGCCGGGGCTGCTCTCCTTCGGGACCCGGAAAAGGCGGGCATGATTATACGGGCCGTGCGCAGAGCGACCCTATTGCCGCTGACGGTTAAGATCCGCACCGGTTGGCGCCCTTCTGAAATCAGCGCCCTCATAATTGCCAGAATTGCTGAGGACGAGGGGGCCAGCGCCCTGGTCATTCATCCCCGGACAGCGGATCAGGGCTTCAGTGGATTAGCGGATTGGGAAGTCATTAAGACCGTTAAGAAAGCCCTGCACATCCCTGTCGTCGGTAACGGCGACATCCGCAACCCCGGGGATGCCAGAAAAATGATGCAAATTACCGGCTGCGATGCGGTGATGGTTGGTCGTGCCGCCCTCGGAAACCCTTGGATATTCAGGGATATAGTGGGGAAAAAGGGGGAAGGGGGAGGGGATGTAAATGCCCGGTCCATCTCCCTTAAGGAGAGGGAACAGGTCATTAGGGACCATCTGGAAATGGAGACGGAGTATTCAGGAGAATATGGGGGTGTTCAGAGCTTCCGGAAACACCTCCTCTGGTATACGAAGGGTCTGCGCGGCAGCGCACCCTTTAGACAGAAAATCAGCGGGTTCCACGAGCAGGAGCCCATGTTGGCAGCACTGCTGGCCTATTTTGAAGAAGTGAATAATGCCCTTGACTTTTAGATGTCCTTTTGGCATAGTCAACCCGTCGTTGATTATAAGGAAAAGGTAGGGTGGGTCTGTGGAATTTGTCAAATTTAAAGAGCTTGAAGAGAGAATTACCAAGATTCTCCAGGAAAAGGTGGTTTTAAAAACACGCAGTCAGGAGTTGGAAGAACTCCTTAAAAATAAAGATAGAGAGTTGGAAGAGGCAAATAAAAAATTAAAGGGATTGAACGAGGAAAGGGAGACCGTTCGCACCAAGGTAGATTCGTTACTCGATTTGCTTCAGGATATATAAGCTCCGCAATAAGCTCTCTTTGGGGTCATGAAGCTTGAAGAAGCGTTATTATATCAAGGTTATGGGACAAGATCTGTCGGTTGTGAGTGATGCAGAAGAAGAGCATGTTGCGCAGGTTGTCCAGTATGTCAATGACAAGGTAGAAGAAATTGGTAAACAAACCAGCCATTTTAACAGCCTTAATATTGCCATTCTGGCGGCCTTGAATATTGCGGATGAATATTTCAGAGTTAAGGTTGCGGAGGAGATCATCCATCAGCAACTTGAAAGCAGGTCGGAGAAGTTAATCAGCCTGATCAACGAGGCAGTTTAGACTCATTGATCATCCCCTGCGATGCGCGTGATTAACTGAAGTCTTTTGATCCAACACCTTGGAATCGGGGCCCTCTCCTTGTTTGCCGTGTGCATGTCTGCCGACATCCGTAACAACGGGGGGCAGGAAGCCTGAAGCAGCAACATAGGCACCCACTTTTAGGAACGGTTCAGAACGGTGGTTAGCACGGCATAAGCGGGGGTTTTTCTTACCTTGGCAAAAGCCCCGTAGATATATCCTTCGTAAAATCCCTTTAAAAAATTTGTTCATTCCTTGAGAGGTTGTATCTCCCGGCGTCTGGTGCGGGGGAACACCGGAAGTGAGCCCGGATCTTATGCATGTGACCTGGCTCGGGGGATATAAAAGGAGGAGGTGTAATAGAATTGAGTACACTCATGATGATATTATTATTGTTGGTCGCCCTCGTTATTGGCCTAGTTGTGGGCTATATGGCGATGAATGTCCTGTCAAAAAAGAAGATCGCCTCTTCGGGAAGCCTTGCTTCCCGAATCATCGATGAAGCAAAGAAGGAAGCTGAAAATATTACAAAAGAATCGATGCTTCAGGCAAAAGAAAACCTTCTCAAGGTCAAGACGGAGTTCGAGAAGGATACCCGGGAACGGAAAGAGGAGCTCGATGCCGTCGAGAGGCGGATTCGTTCCAAGGAAGAGAATCTTGAAAAGCGCATGGATGGACTTTCTCAAAAGGAAAATAATATTGAGAACCGGGAACGGGGTCTGATTCAGAAGGAACAATCCCTTCAGGATAAACATGAGCAAATGAATCGGAACATTGAGGAGCAGAAGGAGAAGCTGCAGAAGATAGCCGGTATTTCATCTGAAGAGGCGAAGAATATGCTGATCCAGTCCATGGAGAGTGAGGCAAGGATTGAAGCGGCGACAACGATTCGCAAGATAGAGGAGGAGGCGAAAAGAACGGCTGACAAAAAGGCCAGTGAGATTATTTCCTACTCTATTCAGAGATATGCCGGTGAATTTGTGGCCGAAAATACGGTATCCGTCGTCAATCTTCCGAGCGATGAGATGAAGGGAAGGATTATCGGTCGTGAAGGAAGGAATATCAGAGCCATTGAGGCGGCAACAGGGATTGACCTGATCGTTGACGATACCCCTGAGGCCGTAGTGCTCTCAAGTTTCGATCCAATCCGGAGGGAAGTCGCCAGGATTTCTCTGGAGCGGCTCATTTCCGATGGGCGGATTCATCCGGGACGTATTGAAGATATCGTTAAAAAGGTTCGCACGGAAGTGGATACAATCATCAGGGAGACAGGGGAAAGAACCTGTTTTGATGTCGGCGTTCACGATGTAAATCCGGAGATCGTAACTCTTATTGGGAGCTTGAAGTTCAGGAGGAGTTTTTCCCAGAACGTTCTTCAGCATTCAATCGAGGTCGCCCACCTGACCGGGATGATGGCAGCGGAATTGAAGATGAATGTTAAGGAGGCAAAAAGGGCTGGATTGCTCCATGACATCGGCAAGGCCATCGACCATGAAATCGAGGGACCCCATGCCACTATCGGCGCCGATTTTGCGCGCCGTTTCGGGGAAGCCCCCAAAATCGTCCAGGCCATCGCCACCCATCATGATGACGGGAGAACAAATACCCTGCTCGGGGTCCTTGTTCAGGCGGCGGATACCCTGTCGGCTGCCCGGCCAGGGGCCAGGCGGGAGATGCTGGAGTCTTATGTAAAACGTCTGGAAGAACTCGAGGCCATTGCCAATTCTTTCAATGGTGTGGATAAATGCTTTGCCATCCAGGCGGGACGGGAAATCCGTATCATGGTGGAAAATGAGAAGATTTCCGATAATGACGCCGTTATGCTCTGCCGGGATATCGTAAAGAAAATAGAGACGGATCTGACCTATCCTGGACAGATCCGGGTTACGGTCATCCGGGAAACCCGGGTTACCGATTATGCGAAATAGAATGAGCGGCGTCTATGCGAATATTATTTATTGGAGACATTGTGGGCAAGCCCGGTCGTCGGGCCGTCCATGAATTGCTTCCTGAGCTGATAAGCAGTTACCAGATAGATTTTGTTATTGCCAACGGTGAAAACGCCGCGGCGGGCTTCGGCATAACCAGAGAGATTGTGGAAGACCTCTTCGAAGCCCGGATCGACGTACTGACGATGGGAAATCATGTCTGGGACAAGAAGGAAATCCTTGAGTTCATAGCTGACTATGAATCTCTCATCCGTCCGGCCAATTATCCGGGGTCGGCCCTCGGCCGGGGCAGCGTGGTGATGCCAAGTGTCAAGGGTTATCATGTCGGGGTCATTAATATTATGGGAAGGGTATTCATGCACCCTCTCGAATGCCCCTTCCGGACCGCGGAGCAGGAAATCGAAAAAATCAGGAAGCGGACAAAGATAATCCTTGTCGATATACATGCGGAGGCGACCTCGGAAAAGATTGCCATGGGCTGGTTTCTGGATGGAAAAGTAACGGCCGTGGTGGGGACCCACACTCATGTCCAGACCGCTGATGAGCGGGTTCTCCCCGGGGGAACGGCTTATATTACCGATGTAGGCATGACCGGACCTTTTGATTCCGTCATCGGTACCCGCAAGGAACTCGTTCTGGAGAGGTTTCTCACGCAGATTCCCAATAAATTTGAGGTAGCCAAGGGTGATGTTCGCCTTCAGGCGGTCCTGATCGATGTTGATGAAAAAACTGGACGCGCTCTGAGTATCGAGAGACTCTCGCTTCCCCTGCATCAGCAATATGGATGATTCAAGGAATAAGTGATTGGTGATAATTCATTAGTATACGAGGGTATTATTCAGGTGAAAATTGGGTTGTAGGGAGGTATGCTAAGGTGAAAAATGTCTATGATGTATTTATGGAGCGGGGCTTCGTTGAGCAGACGACGGATGATGAAGCGATCAGCCAGCTTCTCGATCGCCAGGAGATTACCTGCTATATCGGCTTCGATCCCACTGCCACAAGCCTCCATATCGGCTCTCTGGTCCCCATCATGGCCCTTGCCCACATCCAGCGTCACGGTCATCGTCCGATCGCCCTGATCGGCGGTGGGACGGGCTTGATCGGCGATCCGAGCGGCAAGACGGAAATGCGCCAAGTACTCACCCGGGAGCAGATCGATTATAATGCCCAGTGTCTCCAGG
>JANXZC010000019.1 GCA_025355725.1 Syntrophus sp. (in: bacteria) | reverse complement strand
GCGCAGATCGGGCCGCCGCAGGATCACCGCCGTGATGCTGCGCCCTTCCAACTGGGGCGCCAGGCCGAGGCGGGTGGTTTCCACTTCCGGAAGTTCAGGCATGCTCTAACCTACAGGATTCCGGATCGGATGATAAAGATGAGGAGGGCCAGACCAAGGACGCCGGCAATGGAGAAACCAATGAGGCCGATGATGGACAAGCCGAAAAAAGACGGACCGATCTCGGCAGCAAGGACGAAAGAAGAGCCAATGACGATAGCGGCGATAATCAGGGCGAAGGCGAGTCGGTTGGAGGCACGGTTGAGCTCAAAGATGATATGCTCCAAGCCCCTGTGTTCAAAGGCGATATGCAGCTTGCCCTGCCGGATCTGCCGCAGGGTAACGAGAATATCCTCAGGAAGATCACGGATATGGCCCAGCAGGGTGGTAGTGGAATCGAAGGCCTGCATGAGGAGTTGCTGTGGCTGGAGACGCTTCGTGATGAGGCGCTTGATGAAGGGGCGGACCTTCGCGGTAACATCGAAGCTCGGGTCCAGGAGAAGGCCGATGCTCTCCACCTGAATCATGGCCTTGATCATGAAGAAGATGTCCGGCGGCAACCGGAGTTGGTGGCGAGAGATGAGATCAAGGAGGTCTTCGAGGATTTCGCCGACGCGGACATCCTTGAGGGGCTTGTAGAGGTGGAGATCGGCGAAGGTGGTGATATCCCGCTCCAGGGCGCGCCGTTCCAGTTCATCCTGATATTCAACGATTTTCAGGACGGCGTCGGTGATCTTGGGGATGTCCCGATAGACATACCCCATGATTACCTCCGTAAAGTGTTCACGGTCCCGGGCATCGATATGGCCCATCATGCCGAAATCGAGGATGCAGATCACATTACCGGGGAGAACGAGCATATTGCCGGGATGGGGATCGGCGTGAAAGAACCCGTGAATGAAGACCTGCTCCAGAATGAGATCCGTCCCACGGGCGGCCAGTAGGGTACGATCATAACCCTTCTCTTCCAGGAGGGCAATGTCGTTGATCTTGATCCCGTCGATATACTCCATCGTCAGCAGTCTCTCCGTCGAGGCATGATGGAAGACCTTGGGAACGTAGATGGCAGGATTGCCGCGAAACTGACGGGCAAAGCGTTCGGTATGGGAGGCCTCGAGGTTGAAGTTGATTTCCTTGCGGATCGTCCGGGCGAACTCTTCCACAATCCGGGTGGGGCGATAGAGACGAAGCTCTTCGATGTAATGTTCCAGCATACCGGCCAACTGAAAAAGGATGCCCAGATCTTCGCCGATGGTTTTCGGGATCCCTGGACGCTGAACCTTGACGGCCACGTCCTCTCCCGAGGTCAAACGGGCCCGGTGGACCTGGGCAATGGAGGCTGCCGCGATCGGGATCTCGTCAAAAGACGAGAAGATATCTTCCAGGGGGGCCTTAAGTTCCGCTTCAATTATTACTCTGGCCTCGGCAAAGGCAAAAGGCTGGACATCATCCTGGAGCTTGGAGAGTTCCTCCACCATCTCGATGGGGATCAGGTCCGGGCGGGTGGAAAGGACCTGTCCCATCTTCACGAAGGTAGGACCCAACTCCTCGCAGGCCATGCGCAACCGCTCGTAATTGCTGAGGGACTCTACCTCTTCCCGTTGTTTACGGGAAACAAGGCGCACTCCCATCTCAATGTAGCGGCCCAGATTCAGACGATCAATGATTCCGTCAAAACCGTATCTGAACAGGACCGTCAGTATCTGACGGTAACGGTTAATGTTCCGGTAGGTCCGGGCTATACTGCCAAGCTTGCGAAGACGCATAGTTGACGTTAGGCCGTTTCTTTGGTTTTTTTGGTCTGCTCCAGCTTGGCCAGACGTTCCTTTAGTTCATCCAGTTCAGACCGCGAAGGGATATTCATCCGGTTCAGGACATTGTTAACTGCCGATTCCGTTTTTTCTTCTATGTCCTTACGTGCTTGTTTTGACTTTTCCATCCAGTCCTTCAACGCTTCTCTGGCTTCTTTCTCCGACATCTCCCCGCGCTTCACCAGCTCGTCAGCAAAATCCTTCATCTTTTCAGTAGTCATGACAGCCAGCCCGGCGCCGAACAGCACCGCCTTTCTTAATGCATCAAACATCACTGAATCCTCCTTTCGTCATCAATAGAGAGTGTTAACGGTAAGCGCCGGATACAGGCGCAGCAGAAAACACCGCACGCCGGTGAATGCGACGCAATATTGGCAGAACCGTAGCCTCATCAGTGGAAAAAGTCAATAAATATCAAGATAAACTAGATGATAATTGCAGTTATAGGCGACGTGTGATAAGCACTTGGGCCGTTATGCAAGGAACTCTAAGACTTACATAACCATCGCGTCCTTGAGAGGCAGGGCGATCGCTGAAAGTCATCAAGGAGAGTAGTAATGAAAAGTTATGATGTTATCAAAAAGGCAAAAGCAGCAGGAAGAAATGCCCTAACCGAGGCGGAATCCAAGAAAATATTGAAAGAGCATAACGTCCCCGTCGTGGAGGAGGCAGTGGTTTTCTCAGTGGAGGAAGCCGTGGCGGCGGCGGAAAAGGTCGGCTACCCAGTTGTTCTAAAGGGACTAGGTTCGCGTCTGACCCATAAGACGGAAAAAGGACTGGTATGCCTGAACCTGCAAGACCATAAGCAGGTACGGGAAGCCGCTGGGCAAATTGTACAGGGCGCCGGGCAGGATCTCGAAGGATATCTTGTTCAGCCCATGGTTAAAGGGAAAAGGGAGTTCGTGGCGGGTTTGTTCTGTGATCACCTGTTTGGCCCCGTCGTCATGTTCGGATTAGGGGGAATATTTACCGAGGCCCTTGGTGATGCCGTGTTCCGGGTAGCGCCGATAAGCGAAGTGCAGGCGGGGATAATGCTCGATGAATTGCGGGCCAGGTCGCTGTTGGGCCCTTTCCGCGGGGAGGAGGCGGCCCGGCGGGAGCAGCTCGTCCAAACGATCACCGGTCTGTCCCGCCTGGGTATGGAACAGCCAGAGATTACCGAGGTGGATATCAATCCCCTCCTGATCAGACCCGATGGGTCAGTATGCGCCGTTGACGCCCTGATTGTTCTGGGCGAACGGCCGGCGGCAGGAGCGGAAAGACCACCCGTAAAGACAGAGGATATTGCCCGGATATTTCATCCCCATTCCATAGCCTTCATCGGGGCCTCCGGTCAGCTAGGCAAATGGGGCCATCTGCTTCTGACCGATCTGGTGACGGGTGGATATGAAGGGGAGATTTATCTGGTCAATGCCAAAGGTCAGGATATAGCAGGGCGCAAGGTCTATCCGTCCATCGCCGATATTCCGGGAAAAGTGGACTTGGGCGTCGTCACCCTGCCCGCGGCCCAGGTCCTGGGGATAATCCCCAAGTTCAAGGCCAAGGGAATCAAATATATGCTCCTTATTTCCTCGGGATTCAGTGAAATGGGTGAGGAAGGGCGGGAAATGGAAGGGGATCTGGTCAAAGCAGCCGCTGAGGCGGGGATAGTGATTCTTGGACCGAACACCATGGGTATCATCAATCCCCACCGAAAATTCTACTGTACCGGAACTCCCGTCTGGCCCAAGGCCGGCTCGATCGGGCTGGTAGCCCAATCGGGCAATCTGGGGACCCAGCTCCTGGCCTTTGCCGAGCGGGAAGGAATCGGCATCCGTGCCTTCTCCGGATCGGGGAACGAAGCCATGATTGCTATTGAGGATTATCTGTACGCATTCGAAAGCGATGACCTGACAAAGACGGTGGTCCTCTACATAGAAAGCATAAAAGACGGAAGGCGCTTCTTTACCGCCGCCCGGCGGGTAGCCGGGAAAAAGCCGGTGATTGTCCTCAAGGGTGGACGCACTGAGGCGGGTAACCGGGCCGCCGCCAGCCACACCGGGGCCATGGCTTCCAATATCAAAATCTTCAATGCCGCCTGCCGCCAGACAGGGGTGGTGGTTGCGGAGCATCCCATGGATCTCCTTGATCTGTCGGCGGCATTTTCTTCACTCCCCCTTCCGAAAGGGAAGCGGGTGGCCATGTTGACCCTGGGTGGTGGCTGGGGGGTGGTCGCTACGGACCTTTGTGTCGAATCAGGTCTCGAAGTACCCCATCTGACCGATGACGTCATCGCGGAAATAGACAAGATCCTGCCGCCCTACTGGAGTCGCTCCAATCCTGTGGATCTGGTCGGACAGTTTGACCCCTCCTTGCCCCTGAAGGTTCTGGAGATCCTCGTAACGTGGGATCAGTGCGACGCCGTTATCCACCTCGGGGCCGTGGGCAGGGCGTATTTTGTCAATAATATGATCAAGTCCGTATCATCGGCGGACCCGAACTATCCCAGGGAATTACTGAATATGGGACTGGAAAGGGAGGTGTCGGGAGAGAAGGAATTTTATGAAAAAAGCGCCCAACTTATGGAAAAATATGGGAAACCAGTTCTGGGGGTGATACTTCTCGAAGACGAAAATACCAAGACCGTCACGGATGTGCCGGGGAGCCCCTACAAGGGAGTAGCCTTTCTAACCCCGGAGCGGGCGGTTAAGGCCCTGGCGAAGATGGTGGACTACCAGGCCTGGCTGACGCGGGAAACCAACCGGGACGAGGGCCGGGCGTCATGAGCACCCTGTACCTGATTCGTCATGGCCAGGCAAGCTTTGGTATGGATCATTATGATCGGTTGTCCGAAAGGGGCTTTATCCAGTCGGAACTTCTGTCCGGATATTTGTTAAAAATCGACAAGAAATTTGACGCCGTCTATGCGGGAGAGATGAAGCGTCAGATCGACACGGCCGAAAAGGTGCTCTCCTGTTGTCGTGAGGCAGGGAGGGCGGTACCTGCGTTGCAAATCCTTCCGGAGTTTAACGAATATGATTCCAAAGGGATACTAAAGGCCCTGGTCAGGGATATAGCAAAGGACGATCCGGGGATGGAAGCGGACATGTCACTTTTCTATAAGGATAAAAAGGCCTTTCAGCGGATCTTTGAGAAGGTGATCCTGCGCTGGATCACCGGGGGCAAAGAAATTCCCGGGGTTACCTCGTGGCAGGAGTTCCGGGAAAGGGTGGCAAGGGGAATGCGCAAGGTCATGGCGGATAATGGCAGGGGGAAGACGGTTCTGGTCTTTACGTCCGGGGGACCCATTTCGGCAGCCTTCCAAATGGCCACGGGCATCTCTGATGAGGGAACACTTAGGGTGGTGTGGCATATCGTCAATACCTCGGTTTCTTCCTTCATCTATAACGCGGAGCAGATCAGTCTGACGTCTTTTAATAACCGGGCCCATTTAGACCTGGAGAAAGATTCCTCGCTGGTCACGTACCGGTAAGGGAAAGAAGGAGCATATATGGATTTTGCCGTTTCTGAAAAGATGCAGGCCATCATCGGTATGATGAAGGAATTTGTCGAGAAGGAATTGATCCCCCTGGAGCCGGAGTTCTTAAGGAAAGAGTTCCGGGACCTCCTGCCGGAATTGGAGGAAAAGCGCCGCATAGTCAAGCAGATGGAGCTATGGGCGCCGAACCATCCCAAGGAATATGGCGGCATGGGACTGGATCTCATTGAGCATGGCCTCGTTTCGGAAGTTTTGGGCAGGAGCCCACTCGGGCATTACGTCTTCGGGTGTCAGGCCCCCGACGCGGGTAATATCGAGATCCTTCACAAATATGGAACGGAGGCCCAGAAGACACAATACCTGGCGCCCCTTGTGGATGGGAAGATACGAAGCTGTTTTTCCATGACCGAAGTGGATATGCCGGGCTCAAACCCCGTCATGATGGATACGACGGCCATAAAGGACGGAGAGGATTATGTGATCAACGGCCAGAAATGGTACAGCACCGCAGCGGATGGGTCGGCCTTCGCCATCGTTATGGCCGTGACCAATCCCGGGGAAGCGCCGCACCTGCGGGCCAGCATGATCATCGTGCCGACCGATACCCCCGGATTTAATCTTGTCCGCAACATCTCCGTCATGGGTCATGCCGGTAGCGATTACTTCAGCCACGCCGAAATCCTCTATCAATCCTGCCGGGTTCCGCAGAAAAATCTTTTGGGTCCGGAAGGATGGGGGTTTGTCATTGCCCAGGAAAGGCTGGGACCGGGAAGGATTCACCACTGTATGCGCTGGATCGGCATCTGCCAGCGGGCCCTGGAACTGATGTGTCGGCGCGCCACCCAACGGGTGATAGCGATGGACGGCAAGACCCTCGCTACCAGGCAGATTATTCAGTCCTGGGTTGCCGAGTCGGCAGCGGAGATCCAAGCGGCCCGCATGATGACCCTCCATGCGGCCTGGAAGATCGAGAACCTCGGTGCCAAGGAGGCGAGAGACGATATATCACTTATCAAGTTTTATGTGGCCGATGTCCTCCAGAAGGTTATCGATCGTGCCCTCCAGGTCCACGGCGGTCTGGGCATGACGGATGACACGATAATCGCTTTTTTCTATCGCCATGAACGGGCGGCGCGAATTTATGACGGCGCCGATGAAGTCCACAAGATGTCGGTGGCCAAGCGGATTATGAGGCAGGAAGGCGGGATGAGATAAAGGTAAGAGAGGAGTAAAATGAGCTTTATTGACACTGCAAAACCTGTGCGGGAGGGGGAAGAGCTGGACCTCCGACGGATTGAGAATTACTTGAAGGACGCCATTCCCGGCCTGGCCGGAGAGATTTCTATCACCCAGTTTCCAAGCGGACATTCGAACCTTACGTATTTAATCACCTCCGGAGATCGCGAATTTGTCCTGAGACGGCCGCCATTCGGCAGGAAGGTACGAACAGCCCATGACATGGGGCGGGAATATCGGGTTCTGAAGGCGTTGCGGCCCTATTTTCCATACTGTCCGGAGGCCTTCGCATATACGGAGGATGAAACCGTTATCGGCTGTCCGTTCTACGTTATGGAACGACTGAAAGGGATCATTCCTCGTAAGGAACTGCCCCAGGGCATGGCCCTGTCTAAAGAAGAGGCTCGAATACTTTGCGAACGGCTAATCGATGTATTTGTCGAGCTGCATAATGTCAATTACAGAGACACAGCATTGACGGAGCTGGGGAGACCGGAGGGATATGTAAGCAGGCAGGTGGAAGGTTGGTCGAAACGCTATCGAGGAGCCCGCACGCCCGATGCCCCTGATTGCGAAGCGGTCATGGCCTGGCTTCAGGAACGGATGTCGGTAACACCACCTGCGCCCGCAGTGATTCACAACGATTACCGTTTTGACAATATCGTCCTTGCTCCGGACGATCCCTTGCGAATTATCGGCGTTCTCGACTGGGAGATGGCCACCATCGGCGATCCCCTCATGGATCTAGGGGGTGCCCTGGCATATTGGATCAACAGCGATGATCCCGAGGAGATGCAATCGATCCGCCTGATTCCCACCCATCTGGACGGGATGATGACGAGGGGAGAGGTAATCGGCACTTACTGCACCAAGATGGGGCTGTCGGCAGGGAACATGGATTTTTACTATACCTTCGGGTTATTTCGCCTTGCAGTGATCGCCCAGCAGATATATTATCGTTTCTATCACGGACAGACGAAGGATAAGAGATTCGGGATGCTGATTTATGCCGTCCATGTCCTGGAAAAAAAGGCGCAGCAGGTCATGAAGACGGGGGAAATATAGTTCCTATAGGACTTTGAAAAATGGCTTCGAATCGGCTCAAAAAATATTATTCGCTTCTCCTTAGTTTGAATATAATTATGATCAATAGCCAGACTTTTATTCAATCACGAAACGGCGAAAAAATAGATTCGCCGTTTACGAAGATAAAGAAATGATCCGTTATGATACACCGCTGCTTACGGCGGCGAATTTCCTTAACGTTGAGAAGGAGGAGTAATGAAAAAGGACATGTTTTCTCTGGCGGGTCGAACTGCTCTGGTAACGGGGGCCAGTCGTGGCATCGGGGAGGCCATAGCCAAAACACTTGCCGAGCATGGGGCCAAGGTAATCTTGACGGCGCGGCGGGTGGAGGGTCCGAAAAGGGTCGCAGAAGAGATTGTGGCCGGGGGAGGGAGCGCCGCTGCTATTGCCTGTCACTTGGGTGAAATGGACCAGATCGGACAAATATTCGACCAGATCAAGAGCGAATACGGCAAGCTGGATATCCTGGTAAACAACGCGGGGACAAACCCCTTCTTTGGGGATGTTCTCAGTGTCGATGAGAAGGCCTGGGACAAGACGGTGGATGTCAATCTGAAGGGATATTTCTTCATGAGCCAGCAGGCAGCGAAAATGATGAAGGAACAAGGCGGCGGAGTCATCGTCAATGTTGCCTCTGTCAATGGCATCCGGCCCGCACCCTTTCAAGGGATCTATTCCATAACCAAGGCGGGCATCATCTCCATGACGCAGTCTTTTGCTAAGGAACTGGCGCCTTTCCATATCAGGGTAAATGCCATTCTCCCCGGTCTGACGGATACCAAATTTTCCGCTCTCATGATCCAGAGTCCTGAGATCATGAAGATCATCCTCCCCATGATACCCCTGAACCGGGCTGGCCAGCCGGAGGAGATGGCGGGACTAGTCCTCTATCTCGTCTCCGACGCCGCATCCTATACGACGGGGGCCTGTATCCCTGTGGACGGGGGCATGCTGGCGTAGGGACGCCGCGCCGGACAGATCCCCCCGGAGGGGTGGCTGGACTTGTCCGTAAGATAAGAGAAACAATACGCTGTTTCACGTGAAACAAACTGCTATTGTCTAGAAAATACCGATACTTGCAGCTCGTCGAGATGGTTCAGGGGGCACGCCTGGCACCGGGGTTTCTTCTTGCTGCAGTAGTTCTTGCCGGTGTTGACCAGCAGGGCGTGGTATTGATTGAACAGAGGGGCGTCATGGGGGAGATGCTCCATAAAGAGGCGCTGTATCTCTCCGTAAGCAAGCTCTTCCCGGATAACTCCATGCCGCATCAGTATTCTGCGGGTGTATGCGTCCACTACAAATACCGGTTTCCCTCCCGCATAGAGGAGCATACTGTCGGCTGTCTCCTCGCCAATGCCCCTAACCTGTAACAGTTTTTCGCGAAGAGCTCGGGTTTCTTCTTCAAGCATCACATCCAGGTTCCCATGAAAACAATCTTGTAGAAAGGTGAAGAAGGATTTCAGCCGCCGGGCCTTGACATTGTAATATCCGGAAGGTCGGATCAATTCGGCAAGATCGGACTCCGGCATCGCCAGCAGTGCTTCCGTAGAAAGAAGACGCGCTGCTTTCAGGTTGGCGATGGCTTTTTCCACGTTTTTCCAGACCGTATTCTGGGTCAGAATGGCCCCGACGATGATCTCCAGGGGAGAATCTCCCGGCCACCAGTGGAGGTTTCCGAAGTGATCATTCAGGTCTTGGTAGGCGGCGATGAGCCACTGAGCGGTCTGCCTTTCCCTCTTAATCATATCGGCAGTAAGATGAATAATGACGGTTTCACAAAATTCCGGACCCTGTATCGGGTACGTTTCAGGCTTGTTCCGGAAAACGAAGTTTAATGTTCATAATCCAGCATTATGTTCATGGTTCCCGGCTTTTGCCGGGGTGATGGCGGTGCCAACTTTTTGCGTATGTTTCAATAACTAGCTCATAAAGGTAATAAGGAAAGGCCTGCTATTTGCGCAGGGCGACAAAAAAGGTCGCCTGTCCCCTCTTGATCAGAAGCATGATGCTGCCCTTGTTTGACTTTTTGCTGACCTCGCTCATATACTCTTTCACGGAGGCAATCTTGGTCTTGTTGACCTGAAGGATAATATCTTGAGGTTGAATACCCATCTCATCGGCAGGGCTGCCGCTCTGCACACGGACGACAATGATCCCCGTTTTCTTGGGAATTCCTAAATAACGGGCGATTTCCGGTGTAATATCCTCGACGGCAAGACCAAATTGTTCATAGGCACCCCCCTTCGCCGCCGCTACTTCGGGCTGATCCTTCCGCTCGACAACAGTCACCTGGAAGATCATTTCCCTGCCGTCACGGATAACCTTGATACTGACTTTGTCCCCGACATGGAAAGAAGCGATGGAGAGCAGTAATTCGTGGGTGTCTTTTATCTTTTTGCCGCTAATTTCCGTAACTATATCACCAGCTCTGATTCCGGCGCGTTCCGCCGGATCTCCCTTGAATACTTCAGAGACAATAGCGCCTCTGCGATCCTTTAACTGGAGCGATTTGGCCATTTCTTCCGTGATATCCTGCACAGAAACGCCCATCCATCCTCTTGAAACCTTTCCCTTGGATTTCAAATCGGGGAGGATGTTTTTTGCCATGCTGATGGGTAAGGCAAAACCGATGCCCTGTCCCTGGGCGACAATAGCGGTGTTGATGCCGATCACCTTTCCTTCCATGTTGAAAAGCGGTCCGCCGCTGTTACCCGGGTTGATGGAGGCGTCGGTCTGGATAAAATTATCATACGGACCGGCCCCGATAACACGGCCTTTGGCGCTGACAATGCCCGCCGTTACTGTCTGTTCGAGACCAAAGGGATTACCGATTGCGAGCACCCAGTCCCCGACGCGGAGCTTATCGGAATCGCCAATTTCCGCAACGGGGAGGTTCTCGTTGGGCTTGATCTTGATCAGGGCGATATCTGTTTTCGCATCTTTGCCAATGATCTTTGCTTCGTACTCTCTGCCGTCAGACAATTTGACGAGGATTTTATCCGCATGTTCCACAACATGATTATTTGTAAATATGTAACCGTCGGAACTGATTATGAAACCGGACCCGAGACTTTGTTGCTTGAATTCCCGGCGCGGTGCGTCTCCGAAGAACCGGTCAAAGAATTCGTCGCCGAAATAACGATCAAAAGGCGCACCGCCTCCGAAAGGCGAACGCGTGCCTCCCCTTACTACCTTTGTGGTGCCGATGTTGACGACAGACGGTTTGACCTTCTCGGCGAGATCCGCAAATGACCCTGGCGCTCTGGAGCTATCACCCGGTGATACCGCCGAGGCCGTTTGCACATCTGTCCCGATCGGTACAAGGAAAGAGGACCGGAGTACTTCCACAACGGAGACTATGAAAAAACCGATCAGGCATGCCAGGAGAAACATGAAAAAGGTCTTGCGGTTCTTTTTTTCCATGGATTGAATGTATCCTCCAAATTATTTATGATTTACAAATGCGCGATCACGAAAAATCATCTGCTGATTCGTTATTACGGGCAGCGCCCTATCACAGATCCCTGGAAAATTCAATATCTATGAAGCAGGTATTGGGATCTTTATTCTCTCTGTACCGTATTAGCAAGGGTTCCGATGCCTTCGATTGTGACTGACACACGATCGCCTTCCCTGAGAAAGAGAGGGGGGGTCCTTGTAAAGCCCACACCTTCCGGCGTACCGGTCAGGATCACCGTTCCCGGCAGCAAAGTCAGGGAATGACTCAAATCGCTGACAATGGTCGCGATATCATATATCATGCTGGCTGTGCTGGCATCCTGGACAACCTGTTCATTGATCATCGTTTTGATGCTGAGGCGGTTTGGATCCGGAATCTCATCTCTGGTGACGAGACAGGGGCCTAAAGGGCAAAAAGTATCAAAGCCTTTTCCTCTGGTCCACTGGCCTTTCTGCTTTTCAAATTGCCAGTCCCGAGCGCTTACATCATTTGCGCAGGTGTAGCCGAGGACATGATTCATTGCTTCTGACGCCTTGATGTTCTTCCCCGCCTTTCCTATGATAACGGCAAGTTCTCCTTCGTAATCCACCTGATCCGGTCCTGCGGCTGGAAGTAAGATGTTGGTATCGTGCCCGGTAAGACTTGTGTTCGCTTTTATGAATACTACCGGGTAAGGAGATACATCTGTCCCTATTTCTTCGGCATGCCTGCGATAGCTGAATCCCAGGGCGAAAATGTTCGGCGGCACCACAGGGGGCAAATATGCTATGATCTTTAAATATTTGTCCGTAGGTTTGAGAGAGGTAAAGATGTCTCCCTCAAGAAGCTGCATTGTCCCGTAGGTTTCGGAACTATGCAAACCATAGCGGATCTGACCATCTTCCGTAAGACATCGACATATCTTCATGAGTTTCTCCTAAGGCGTTTATGTTTTGAATATAGGGACATTTACCCGTGCCGTCAAGAAGGGAACAAAGAAAAGATTAGATAAAAGACCCTTGACAGGGCGAAATAAAACAACATAGATGATCACATCGGAGAGAAATCGCAATTTCAGGTATGAACGCCTGTTGTCATATGGGCGATATAGAAGGAAGATAACGGGACATGGCTTCACGGAAAAAGGGGGCGCGCCATCGCACCAGGCAATAAAGGTCTGCTGAAGCGGATTCATGACTCGGCGTGGGCATGGGATCTCTTTCAGGGACCAGTTTACAACCGTTTGATTTTTAAAGCCGTAGCGAATTATTTTGACGCTGTAATCAGTCTTGCGGGCAAGGGCGCCCCTGCCCGGATTCTCGATGTTGGTGCGGGTGGCGGAGTGGTGAGTCTTCGCTTGGCGAAGGCGAATCCCGACGCCGCCGTGGTCGGTATCGATTATGCTCTGAGGCAGGTACGGGCCGCGAATTGGCTAAAAAAGAAGGAGCAGGTTCTCAATTGTACCTTCCAGCAGGGTAACGCCATGGCGCTTCCCTTTTCGGAGGCTTCCTTCGACAGGGTTGTAAGCATCAATTCCATTAAACACTGGCCCGATCCAGCCCAGGGGCTATCCGAGATCAGGCGTGTCCTTCGTCCCCGGGGACAAGCCTTTATCTCCGAGGCTGACAGATCCGCGTCTCCGGAAGAGCTCCTTGCCTTTTCAGAAAATTACCGGGCATGGTATATATGGGGTGCCCTGATGCGGTGGATACTGAGAAATGTCGTTTTCGGGAAGAGTTATAATGCGTTGGAATTAAAAACCATTGCCGGAAGGGCCGGATTCAGCGACACGGTCATTCAAGCGGTCCCGGGTCCCTTTTTTCTTCTGGTGCTGACAAAATAATCCTCCTTGAGGCCTGTTTCGCAAACATGGTATAAGGAATGAAAGCGGAAGCTTTACTTGCCTTAAGAGACGTTATAAAACCTGGAAACAGCCATGACGACAGCCATCGAACAAATCGGCAGATCGGGCCTGCATGCCGTCCGCGCTTCCCTGGACACCCTTGCTTTTGCCTTCAAAATCCTGGCCAGAATGTTTGATGTCCGGGCCTATAACAGTGCGGTCCGCATGGTCCTGATCAATCAGATCTATTTCACCTCCGTCCAGATCCTGCCTCTTTTTCTAGCCGTAGCGGTAATTTTTGGGGCTATTGTTATCGGTATCATCGGCCAGTATCTGATCCACCTGGGTCTGTTTGACTATTTCGGTCAGTTGCTCATGGGTTTTGTGGTTACGGAATTTGCCCCCTTCATAACGGTCCTCCTTATTGCCCTGCGTTCAGGTTCGGCCGTCAATGCTGAAATCGCCGTCATGAAGGTCAATAAAGAGTTGAATACCCTGCATGTCTTTCGGATCGATGAAATCAATTATCTTTTTCTGCCGCGTATTCTCAGCGGCATTCTCTCGATTGTACTGCTTAGTTCGCTGTTTTCCATTATCGTCCTTGCCAGCGGTCTGATCTTTTCGTCTTTATTGTTTGATATGAGTATGAACGACTATGTGACGGCTCTTCTGGCATCGGCAAAATTTTCCGACCTCATTGTGATGCTGATTAAGTGCGCAATCATGGGATTTTTTATTGTAATGATCCCGATCCGTTACGGCATGCGTGCCACGGACGAGCTGACCAGCATACCCGTTTCTGTCCTCCACGGCATGGTCAATGTTTTTATTGCAATTATGATTATCGAGGTGGTCTCATTAATCGTCGTGTCATCGATCTCAAAATTCATTTGAGACTATACAGCAGTGAGGAACTGCTGAACCGGGAACTTTGCGATATCATGGCGCAGGAAAAACACCGTCTGGGTCTGGTATCTCTGGATGCCCCCCTGATATCCAATCTCAGCGTGCTGAGCAACATCGCCCTGATAAAGCAGTATCACGGGGGCCTGACGGTTCCCGAGGCGGAAGATATTGCAGAGATGCGCCTAAAGAAGCTGCATCTGGAAGATATCGCTGCGAAGAGAAATTCTGTGCTTTTGGAGGTTCAGCGGTTTTGCGCCATGATTCTGAGGGCCGTAATGGTTGAAGACGCTATGGTGGTAATTGACAGACCCTTCAAAATCATGCCGGATCTTGACGACACCCACTTTATTCGTGAGGTCCTAACATCGGTGGATGACCTGTTTCGGGAATGCCACATCTTTGACTATCTCTGGAATGAAGAGCGATACACAGGAGGAATGATCCATGGCGCTTAAAACGGAATGGAAGGTCGGCCTTTTCATTGTCTTGACGGTGCTGCTTATCCTTGCCGGCCTTGGGTATATGGCCTATAAAAAGGGCTTTTTCCAGCCGGAGAATGCTTATAACCTTTCTTCCCGGACGGGAGACGGTTTGTCCGTGGGCATGCCGCTGTTTTTTTCCGGGTTCAAGATCGGCAAGATCGTTGAACTGGAGCTCAGCGACAAGGGGATGGTTATGATCAAAATATCTGTGCCCACCCAGCACGCCAAATGGATGCGCTCCGACAGTAAATTCGTTCTTGAAAAGCCCCTCATCGGTTCTCCGAAGTTCATGGTGATTACCACCAATCTGAAGAGCTCTCTGTTGTCAGCCAATTCCGTTGCCGTACTGACAGAAGTAAATGATATCAATGACGCGATCCAAAAGATTCAGCCCATCCTGGAACAAGTAGCTATGATTACGGATAATATCGAACGACTAACCGGTTCCCTCGCTGATCCGGAGGGTGACATGAGCAAGATTCTTAACCATACTCAGAAATTAACAGGATCTCTGTCTTCGAAGAAATCCATCCTGGAAATGGCCGTGGGGGATGAAAAAAGTGTCCAGGCCATTCATGCGTCCCTGCGGAATGCCCAAAACATAACTGATCAGGTGGGGCAGCTTCTGAAAAAGACGGATGAGGAACTCTATGGGAAGAACGGAATCATTCCTCTGGTCATCAAGATTCTCAGGGAGCTGGTAACCAATCTCGGGAAAATCGGCAAAACACTTGACAACGTTGAGAAAATAAGTTCAGATACGGCTGAATCGACGAAGGATTTAAAGCTCTTCAGAAGTGAGGTTGACTCAACAGTGAATTCCCTCAACCGGTTGATTAACGAGCTGGATAAGAAAATACCATTTAAATCGGAACAAAAGATTAAACTGCCATAGAGAGGCATTCTATTGCCATTGACTGTTTACAGGTAATAATAATAACGAAGCCGGCGAGTATGGCCAATTTTCGACTTTTCACGAGGGCGTCAATTATGAAAGGTAATAAAATCAGGCTCAAGAGTACGCTTCCGATCATGCTGCTCATGGTCTTCATCATGAGTTGCGGCGGTTCTCAGCCCGTACCGGACTGGACGTATGCCAGCTTCAACCAGATGGAGGATTTCAAGAAGGCCTATCTGGAAGGAAAGGCGGGGGTTGCCGATCTGCATTTTCAGCGTGCCGTCGAAGAGATCAAGAAAAGCGGTGATCTCAACCTTTTAGCGAAAGCCTATCTGACCCGGTATGCAGTGCAAATTGCCCTTTTGGAATCTTTTCGGGATGACGACTTTCTGAAAATACAGAGTGCGGAACCGGATCCCGCAAACGCCGGTTTTTACGCCTTTCTGAAGGGAAACTTCTCACAGGCTGACCGCAACCTGCTGCCTCCCCAATATGCTCCGACCGTCGCCGACATCCTTGCCGACAGGAGGGACAGTGTTGCGGCGGATGCCCTGAAGATCGAAGATCCTCTTTCCCGGCTGGTCATGACGGGACTCCTGGTGCGGTATGGTTATGAAAACGCGGAGCTCCTTAATGGCGCGGTGGAAACCGCTTCCCGGCAGGGGTGGAAAAAGGCCCTCCTGGTCTATTTAAACCGCCTGCAGGCTTATTATGAACAGCGGCAGGAAGGTGAAAAATCATATAAAATCAAGCAAAAAATCCTGTTAATCCAATAGGACGCCCGCTCAATCTCCATGCCTTCCGTAAAGTCCGAAAAATTGTTTGTTAAAGCGATAAAGAAATTTTTCTAGGTACCTGGGTCAGATCAGACCGCACTGGTGACGCGGCTATGTCGCGTCCAGCTGGTAGGGGTCCAGGTAGGGTCGGCAAGGGGAGGGGATTCTCCCGCTGCCAGGCCGCATTTTCGGGAAAAGTAGCGGTGGAAAGCAAGATTATTAGTTAATTCCGGATGAAAGACCGTTGCGAGAATGCCAGCTGTTTCGGCGGCGGCAATGTAATCGTCTATCTGAAGAAGGATCTCCACGCCTGTCCCTACGCTCCTTATTTTGGGCGCCCGGATGAAGGTCAGGGGAACAGGCTCGCTGGATACCTTGGGAATGGAGGCCGCAGTGGTAAAGCTGTCGAGCTGGCTCCCGAAGCTGTTGCGCTCGATCTCCATGTCGATCAGCCCCAGATAACGCTTTTCACCCACAATCTGCGTGGCCAGGAGGATAGCCCCGGCGCAGGTTCCCCAGATCTTCACGCCCCGTTCATAGGCCTCCAAAATGGCCGCATCGATCCCGAAGATCATCAGGAGACGAGCCAGACAGGTACTCTCGCCTCCCGGAATGATCAGCCCCTTGAGATCATGAAGGTGTGACGGCTCCTTTACCCGTCGTGCGACTACCCCCAGACGTTCCAGATGATCGAGGTGCTCGACGACATCTCCCTGTAGATCGAGAACCCCGATCATGATTGCGACGCCGTTAATATCATTACCAGCCCCGGCCGGCCAGCAACTGATTTTCGGGAATGGCACTGATTTCCAGCCCAGGCATTGCCTCGCCGAGATCCATGGATGCCTCCAGAATCTTCAGGGGATCACGGAAATAGGCGGTGGCCTTGACGATAGCCCGAGCCCGTTTCGCGGGGTCGGCGGACTTGAAAATGCCGGAACCTACGAATACGCCGTCACAACCAAGCTGCATCATCAAGGCGGCGTCGGCGGGCGTGGCGAGACCACCGGCGGCGAAATTGACCACGGGCAGACGGCCAAGTTCCCTCACCTTCAGCGCCTGTTCATAGGGTATGCCATTAGCCTTGGCGTAACCGGTCACCTCTTCGAGGGGCATGCTGAGGAGTTGACGGATCTCCCGGTTCATGGTTCGCATATGACGGACGGCCTCGACGACATTGCCTGTCCCGGCTTCGCCCTTCGTGCGGATCATCGCCGCCCCCTCGGCTATGCGGCGCAGGGCTTCCCCCAGGTTTCTGGCGCCGCAGACAAAGGGAATGGCAAACTTTGTCTTATCGATGTGACATTCTTCGTCGGCGGGGGTGAGGACCTCGCTCTCATCAATGTAATCGATATTCATGGCCTCGAGTACCTGGGCCTCGACAAAATGACCGATCCTCGCCTTGGCCATGACCGGGACGGAAACAGCTCTCTTGATTTCCGCGATCATCGTTGGATCAGACATGCGCGCCACGCCGCCCTGGGCCCTGATGTCCGACGGTACCCGCTCCAGTGCCATTACGGCAACGGCGCCCGCGTCTTCGGCGATCTTTGCCTGCTCGACATTGGTAACGTCCATGATGACGCCGCCTTTGAGCATCTGGGCCAACTGGACGTTTAATTCGTACCTTTTTGTATCCATCTTGTAACGCCTCCCTATTTGTTTCAATTATAAGCAAAATGTATGACAATCCAAGGGTTTCGTCAAGAGCAATTCCTTAAAAGAAATTGCCTTTGACATTGTTAAGAAAATGTGCAAAAAATTCCGCTGTAATTTTCATCAAATGATCGTTCCCACGCTCCAGCATGGGAACGATGCCAATCAAATCCTGAGATTGAGGAGCGCTTATGGAAATCAATAAGAGAAAAGAAAAGGATGTGATGGTTGTTTCCGTCAGCGGCAGAATTGACGCCGTCACCGCCCCGGATTTTGAAAAAAACCTTTCAGAATCGATAGGGGACGGGGAAAAAACCTTTCTCATCAAGATGAACCAGTTGGAATATATCAGCAGCGCGGGTCTCCGCAGCATCCTGGCCATTGCGAAGGTTCTGAAGACCAGGGAAGGGAAGATGCTTTTTTCCGAGCTCCACGGACCGGTGAAGGATGTTTTCAAAATTTCGGGCTTCGGTTCCATCTTTACCATTTACGATACCGAGGAAGATGCCCTGAAGCAGTGCTGATCCTTTTCTATGGATGATAATGTACAGAGCATCGTTGTCCTCGCCCATCTGAGTTCTCTTCAGAAATCCGTCGCTTTTATCTCATCCTTTACCAGAAATATGGGTTTTGATTCCAGACGGTTAAGTGAAATAGAACTTTGCGTGGAAGAGGTTCTGGTAAATATCTTCAATTACGCCTACCCCGGCGAATCGGGGGAGGTGAAAATATCCTGCCGCACCGGACCGGAGGGAACCTTAACTATCGAGATTGTCGATTCCGGTATCCCCTTCAATATCTTGTCATCCGATGATCCCGATATCTCGTTGAATATTGATGAACGTCACGTTGGCGGGCTGGGTATTTATTTTGTCAAACAGCTCATGGACCGGGTCGAGTATCGCCGGGAAAACAATAAGAACATTCTCTCCATGATCAATAAGAGCACCGGCGTGAGTCGGCCCGTCGATAAATCATAGGCGGCAACGCCTTCATCAACAAGTCGTTGACGACCCAGGGTACGTAAAGAGACTCTGCCTGTCCCGGCGAAGAGGGAGAAAAAAATGTCAAAACAAATAATGATTGCCATAATCGCAGGCTTTTTTTTCAGTAGCGCCGCGGCGTGGGGGGCCGATTTGACCCCGGAAGCATCCCTGAAGAATAGTTTTCCCAAGATGAAGGTTGAAGGTCTTCAACCGACTCCCATCAAGGGGGTCTACGAAGTGTTAACGGATAAGGGACTCGTGTATTACGCCCCGGAGGCGGAATGCCTTGTTGCCGGGGATATCATCACTAAGCAGGGGAAAAACGTTACTCAGCAGCGAAGAGAGGAAATCCTCATGGAAAGGGTAAAGACCCTTCCCCTCGACAAGGCGCTAAAGATCGGCGCCGGCCGGCATAAGGTAATAGAATTTACTGATCCCAACTGTTCTTATTGCCGCAAGGCCTTCCAGGTTCTGGCCCAAAAGGAGGATATGACGCGTTATATTTTTTTCTTTCCCCTCTCCAAGGCCTCCGCGGACAAGGTCCAGCATATCCTCTGCGCGACTGATCGTGTTGGGGCTTACAAGGAGGCCTTCAGCGGTCAGCTCGACAAAACTACCCTGAAGCCCTGTGAGAGCGCCGAGGTGACAACACTGATGAATATCCACCGGGATCAGGGGATGCGACTCGGCATAGAAGGAACGCCTTTCTTTATCATCGATGGAAATATCGTCGCCGGCGCGGACATTCCTGCGATTGAAAAACTCCTCTCAGCGCCGGTGAAATAAATGGATATCCGCTATTTATTGAAGTCGATAAGGGAGGCTGACGAGTTTATATAGCAGCTTTCGATCGGAAATGCTCAAAAGTGATCTCAGAAAATAAAACATGCCAATTTCAAAGTAGAAGCATTTTAACAATTTCATTCTTTCGACAGTACGGAATAAACAGTTTCTCCCTCGCCCTCGTGACCGCCACATAGGCCGGCTTCCGGATCTGCTCTTCCGTCCAACGCTTCCCCGGCGCCAGCCAGTCCAGGCCAAGCACGAAGACACAAGCATAATCAAATCCTTTGAGGCTATGAATTGTTGAGATCGTCACGCTATCTGTCGTCACGTCATAGGAACGCTTTGCCCGGTAGTCCTCCGAGATCCAGTAGAGGATGAAATCAGGCTCACGCCCCGCTATATCCGGCTGATACCATGCAATATGCCTATCATCCGGCTTGGCGCAGGTATGGAGAAACCGATAAAAGGTTCCCTCTCCTTCGGTTGTGAACGAATGGATACCAGCAGGGATCATAGTGGCCATGATTATTTTCTCATGATCATTAAATCACTAACCAAGCCCTGTAAATTTAGCATGTTCAGTTTTCTTCGGCATTCAGAAGATCTTCATTATTGAAAAAGTTCAAAAAGATGATGACGATCCCAAAGGGTAATGCTACGATCTCTGGCAAAATTTATCGCATCTGCAGTAAAGCCACTGGGACAAACCACAACCCCTCTTGTGCTGGCTGCACCCTTGGGCAGCACACCATTTAATTCCCTTATTACATCAACTCCCACAGGGGATGCATGATTCTTACACTGAATATAAAGTGTAATTTCCACGTCAATATCGTCATTACGCCGGGCTATCAGATCAACGCCCCCATCGCGTGTCAAAGGCGTGCTTTCCACTCTCCACTTCTTTTGTTCCAAGAGACGTTTCACATGCTCCTCAAATTCCACGCCACCCATTTCTGCATAGTTTCCTGCAAAACCGGCTCTGCGTTTCGGCTTTAAGTGATCAGGAGGAACCAAACCAAACAGACCGAAGAGCTCCTCGCTCGACAATTTTGATTTCAAATCAATTGAAACACTATCTACCAACTCATCGAAAATAAGCTGTTTGTCCACTAATATTTTATCAATCCGTTCCTCAATCGTAGTTTCGATAATGTATTTATAAACATTAACGGGAAAAGTTTGGCCGAGACGGTGAGCCCTACCTTCGGCCTGAAGCTCGACGGCAGGATTCCACCAGCGATCAAAATGAAAAACATACGAAGCATCCTGTAAGTTAAGCCCTTGTCCACCAGCACGGAGCGAAAGAAGGAGAACCTTGTGATCGCGATTCTCTTTAAAGGTTCTTATGACTGCCTCTCTCTGTATTGGAGATAGATCACCAGTAAAAAGAAGAGGGTTATATTCTTCGAGTCTGGATGATATGGCATTTGCCCCATACGTTGAATCCGTGAATTGCGAAAATATCAACGCACGATATCCCTCAGATATGAGAATATTCAGTCTCTCAAAAACATCATCAAACTTGACAGAGCTGCCATCAATCGGGCAGAAATTGCATATCTGCTTTAATTTCATAATCAGCGCTAAAACATTTTCAATCCTAACAGATTCACCACTTTCCTTTAATTGGATTATGCCCTCTCTTTCGGCCCTTTCATAGTATTCGCGCTGTGCCCCGTTCATTGTTAGGGATATCTGGCTGACAATTTTGGGTGGTAGCTGCGGGAGCACATCTTGTTTTTTCCGTCTAAGTTGCAAGCTTTTATGTGCTTCTTGAAGTTCGAAGCCCGGTTTGTGCCGTGGTGGTGTCTCGCCTTCCTTGAGAGGCGTAACAAATTCTATAATTGAAGCGAGATCGTCCTCTCGATTTTCGAGGGGAGTACCTGTCAACGCCCAAGCCCTTAGGCGACTTAGAAGTTTACATTTACGACTGATTTCGACATCCCGATTTTTAATTTTTTGCGCCTCGTCAAGAATGACAACATCCCATACTCGACGGCGGGGCGGTGATTGAGAATGGTCCGTACAATCAGAACGGAAGGTTTCATAACTCGTAAGGTATATATGGGCCGGTGTCGCCCATTGCCATGTTCGCTCCGCTGTTATGCCTCGAATGGTAGAGATACGTAATTCTGGAGCCCAATGGTGGATTTCCTTGCGCCATTGACCAACTAGACTCGCGGGAACAATTAATAGACATGATTCGATGCGGCGTTGAAGAAAAAGAATTCGTAAGGCACCTATTGCTTGTATTGTTTTTCCGAGCCCCATATCATCCGCAAGTAACAAAGCATCTCTTGAAATCAATGCTTTTATTCCTTCTATTTGATAGTCAAACAATGATCCTGGCCATTCTAAAGGACCAATCTGCGACAGCAAAACATCCGTTGATGGTTGGAGCAGATAAGCTAACCGTTTGGAAAGGGGGATTCCTGATTCAGCCGTGTGATCATCATCTTGTGAAGGTTGCATAGCTAAATCTGATCGCGATTGTCTGGTCGATTTTTCTCCATACGACTCGTCTTTCGATAGGATGCCGCGAAGCCCAACACTACCGCGGACACAGTCAGCAGGTTGTATATAACCAGAAATGAAATTAATGGGGGTATTTAACATACATGAAAGGCTTAGAGAAATGGGGCATGATAGAGCATCTGCATTAATTGCCGACAAGCATTTAGGAGCAGACAAGATCACTCCCGGGACAGACAGTTTTTGCGGGATGAAATCGCTGAGATTAACCGGCCGCCGAAAAAAACCAAACCAGCGAGCTCTCGGGACATTTTCAATGTTACGTTCTGCCCACCAAACCACATCTGCACTCATTATATACCTTTGTCTGAATAGACTTCCCTGAGACCAATTAATGCCCTTTCGAATGGTTCTGTAAGTAAGCCCTTTGCTGATAATGCATGCAACAGTTTCGATTCAATCGAATCATCAGATGGTCTTTCAGGGTGCCAAAAGAGATTCATAGGCCCTTCTGCTTCGATCCTATCCTGGATTTCAGTTGCCGAATAGGGTAGGGCTTTAATTGCTGGCGCAATCCTGCAGACTGGAACTGATAATTGAATATCCTGACAAAATAGTTCACTGCCTACCTCTTCAGCGAGACAAAGAATCAATTGTGGTATTATCGGACATAAAGAGAGCAGCGATGCAGTTAATTTCCTGATTGCATGACATCGGATATCCGCCTGTCGCCAGAGAAATGTGTGAGGAGTCTCGATGCGGTTATACGTAAATTCTATCGGCTCACCGCCCGCATTGATAAGGAATAATGCCGCCAGGTATCCGGATTTATCCTCTATAGGTTGAATCTTAAGATATCCAGCGATTCCCAAATCGTTTAGTTCATCAGCATCACGATAGGGTATGGGCATTTCAAGTAACCTCCTGAATTATTAAAAGTTCTATTCGATGCTGTTATTCGATGCCTCCTCGGTTTCGATCTCCAGCTCCTTATCCTCCGTATAATCTTGCTCAAGATTGGTAACTTCTATTTCCGGCGTATACTCACTGTCGAGACGTTTAAGATCCCACTCTGTGATCCAGCCTCTTATGTATTGACGCATCCGTGTCGTGCCCAGTCGTTCCACGGACGGCACTGGCGGCGGGGTCCAGTTATAGGCCTTGGCATGGATGCCCCGTATTTTCTCATAAGTCTGATCTAACCCGGCACTATCAGGTGGATTTAATGGGATACGTTCATTTTGAATAACCCGCATTCCCCTCTCGGCCTGGCTTGCCAATAGGAGATCATTTTCCGTTCCTTTCGCCCTTAACCTGTTCGGGACTTTTTCAAGGTCGTCGTTGCCTTCCAGCACAATGCTTTGAAAGGCCGGTGTAATTGTAAATACCGATGTTATTCCTGCATATCGCGAATCTTCAAGCCTCCCCATCCAGCGCGCCAACTCGGCATACGATTTAGCCCTCTGCATCAGCGAGTATTTAGCTATCAATTCCGTTTCATCAATCAACAGCACCCAACCGGCATATCCGGCGGCCACAATCAAACGAGCGGCAAACCTGAATCTTTGCAACGCAAGTTCTCTCACCGGAATTTTCTCAATCCTGTAGGTTACGGGCTCCCTGCATGCCCGGAGGTATTTTTTAATTTCACTTGATCCGAATTTATCACCAGACCAAAACCGGATAATGCGGTTGCTCAGTTCGGGGTCATTTGACATACGTTCGTATAGAAAAAGAGTAGCCGCAAATATGGAATTTAGATCTGATTGCTGATGCAGCCACTCGTAAAAATCAGCATAGGCAGGCTCCCTGGGATTCAGGGCTGTAGCAATTTCCGTCATGGCGCTGCCCCGTTTACCGGGCACCATTGCCGCTTCGGCTGCAGCGCGATATAACTTTGCCGGATCAAAGAGAGGGGTTTCTTTGCTGATGACAATCTTGCTGCAAACGAAATTCCGCTCCAGGGCAAGATGCTTTAAGTATTCGAGAAGATGAGACTTTCCGGAACCAAAATCGCCCGCAACCAGCAATCCTTCGTTTTTACCATTGCCGTCAATCGCGTTCTGAGTGCATTCCAGTTTTTGTCTAAACTTTTCTTCTATTCCCAATTGATTGCAACCCAAAACCGTCACGGCATCACGGTTCGGCACACCGTTGCGCAGGGCTTCAATGGCACGCTGATTTATAACCTGTTCGTCTATGTTCATCATTGCACCTCTCCAAATACTTTATAGGTTGGTTCCTTTGCCAGGCGTACCAAGGATGCCAGCGGATTTGGTCTTTGCTTGTCTCTGACTTCGTCCCATATCCTCAATTTCAGGGCATCATAGCTCCTAAGCCCCCGTCTGTCATCCAGATCGAGGAACTCTTTTGACGCAAGAACAACGATGAGGCAACCTTCCATCTCGTCCGTGCCGTCAATGAACTGTCGCAGAACTTCATAGACGTCAAGCAGGGCAGGAACAGAATAAAAGAAACCGTCATCAGGATTTTTCGATCTTCCGGAAACAAGA
This sequence comes from Syntrophus sp. (in: bacteria), assembly GCA_025355725.1. Classification (GTDB taxonomy): domain Bacteria; phylum Desulfobacterota; class Syntrophia; order Syntrophales; family UBA8958; genus UBA8958. The sequence continues at coordinate 7,187 of JANXZC010000019.1, read as the reverse complement.
TAGCGGGTAATATCGAGCACAAGGACCAGACCGCTTTTGCCGTTTACCCTTAACCAGTGTACAAGTGAAAACAGCATGTGCCGGGCATTGTGCCGGGCAATCTTTTGAAAAATAAGGGCGTCTTTCAATGCCGAAATCAAGCGGAGTTCACCATGCAGCCATTCTTTTACCGCATTACTTAAAAATGCCGATGGACCCGCTAAGTCAAGCTGCTCTAAACATAGACGGATCATAGCGATGCGGAATTCCTGACTCATATCAAAATCGTGAAATATTTTCTCTTCAAACCAGGAGTGCACTTCCTTACGTAAAAATTTTTCCTCCCGCTTATTGATTGCCGCAATATTCTGAAAATCAAAGTCTTCACTATGTATTGGAAGCTCGTATCCATTTTGGGCAAAAATCTCTTTCACAAATGTAAGAGATAAACCATCCCAATCAAGCTGGCGAGCGACCGTGTGAAATAACTTGTCGATCATGTGAATCTTTGTTGATATGGCATCAACGGAGGCAAAAAGATAATTTTCCTCTTCTGCAGTTTTACGTACAAGATTCTGCAATTGGCGATGGTCGATATCTTCCATCGGCACGGCAAATTTTACCGCCGCACCGCCACGTTTAATGAAAGAATGTAAATATTCTCTGCGAATCGTGTCTATCCATTCAGCCTGTGTGATGTATGACATAGGTTATGCCTCCTTAGCCTCTGAAAAAGAAATACCGTAATAAAGCTTGTCCTGGCCTTCCTGCGTAATGACTCGAATCGCACCCGCCGTCCCTTTCATTCCAGAACTTACTCCCGGCATTGTGACGCCGCATCCCTTCTTTGTTTCTGTGACGCCGCTTCGATCAAGAAGATAAATGTCTCTGGCAAATTCCTGAAGTGAGTATTCCTTGGTTTGCCCGGGCAGAAGCGTCAACAATCTGTATATTTCACGAAGAGTTACGACGCTTCCTTTGCCGACTTGGCCCTTGCCGCGAATCTTTGTGAGAGTATCATATGCCAAGAACAGGCTTTCAAGAAACGCCTCGGGTTTGAACCTGACGGGTTTATTCTGTAGAGACTTAAGATGAGTCACAAGGGTTGATGGTCTTAAGCGTTTTTCTTTTGTCTTATCAATTTGAATTGCAAGCTCATTGGGAATGATGCGGATAAGAAAAGGATAGCAATATAATCTTTCGTCCTGTTCAAAAATTTTTACTCCGAGAGTATTGGCCATCTCTAAAATTTCATCAGGAAAAGCCTTACTGCCGACGTAGTTTTCCGCATCGAAATTCCAGCCGTCCTTTGTGTTTGAGAATTGTTGTTTCAGTGCAGCGATTGCCTGTTCCGACGTATCAATCACTTTCTTTAATTCACGAAGACTACCTGCTTTAATTGCACCACGAAACTTCTTTAAGGAACTGACGACGGCATTTGCCGCTTTTAATGATGAATCGACATCCGCTTCTGTTTTTGCGAGCGCCTTTTCAAGCCCATTCGGATTGATGTTTTCCATTTTCCCTCCTTTTCAGTTTCTTGACCATATATTGAACAAAAATCATTTATCGCCATCCATACGCCAAACCATTTCAGCCCGCGTGCGGCTCAGCTCCTCTTTGCGTTCCTTCCAGTCCGGGAGCACTCGTCCCAGTATCCGCCAGAACTCCGGAGTGTGGTTATGTTCGCGAAGATGAACAAGTTCGTGGGTTATCACGTAATCCACCAGCCTCACCGGCAACTGGAGAAAACGCCAATTGAAGAAAAGGACACCATTTTTTCCACACGAGCCCCAACGGAAACCGAGGTCACTAACGTTTATCTTTAAGGCGGTAATGCCTGCCTTGGGCTCCCAAAGACGGACGCGATCCTTGAGCCATTCGGTTCCCGTATCTTGATACCAAGCCTGAAAATGTCTCGGCGCTTCCCGTCGATCCCGCTCTCGCAAGGAGAACCATTGTCCGTCGAACCTTAAGGGTACAGATTGTTTCTTCACAATTTTAAGACGGTAATTTTGGCCGAGATAAGCAATGCTTTCGCCGCTCACCACTTCGAGCCTATTGATTCCCTGGCTATATTCCTCTTTGCGAAGGAGCTTTCGATGGACCCACAGGAGCTTTTGCTTGACCCAGTTATGGAGTTCCGCCTCGCTCGCTGTTGCCGGTGAGTGCAAAACAAGCTCCCCGGCGCGATCAACCGTCAAACCCAACGTCTTACGGCGTGGGCTCCGTCGCACTTCAAATTCCAGATTATCTACAACCAGCACCTCGTTCATTTTCTTACCAGGTTCTCGTGGTTCTCTTTTGCGAGGGCCACCAGCCGCTGCGCAATGTCTCGTTCTTTTCCCGGGGGGCAAACGCCTGAGGCGTCGAGGTCCCGCACAAGTTGTTTGGTGAGCAGTTCACGACGGTCTGCGTTCTTCCAGAAACCCACCTTGGCAATCTCCTGCCGGATTCGCTCTACGATATCGAGAGCTGTGCTTATGGCGGTTCTTCTCTGACTCTCATCCAATTGACGACCCTCCGAGCAAACTTCAATAATCAGTCGCACAAAGGGAACCTGCACACGCGGGTCGAGGTCCGGGAAATCGTTACGATCACCCCGTCGCAGTTCGTCCATAAATTTCCGCAACTCCCTTTCCAGGGCGTCCCAGTCATCCTTGAACCGCTTGAGGATCTCCTCCAACTTCTCGCTCATCTTGCGGGCAAAAAGAGGATTTTGATTGCTGAAACCGATGATGTGATATCGCATGGCGTGCTGCATCTGCGCCGCCCTTGCCCGACTGCTGGTTTGCGCTTGCAGGACCTTCTCAAACTCGGCGTCCGTAATCGTCGTGGGAGGTATTTTCGGGTCAACGCCACGCGCCGATATGTGCGCGTCGATCAGCGCTTTTACTTTTTCCGCAACACCCAGAAGGTTCAGTGCGGGATCTCGATACAGGTTCGCCGCTACCTTGTTGATGAAACCAAGGAGCTTTGCATCCCGAAACACATCGTTAGGCACTTCCGGACGATGCTCCAAAATATTCAGTGTCTCATAGAACATACGCAGCTTATTGATAAATTCAGCACGGATTTTCAGGTCCGCCAATAGATTAACGCACGCCTCAACCTCAGTCTGGAGATCCGTAATTCCTCTATCTGAAAAAACCGCCACGGCCCGATTTCTGCGGTCGAGCAGCTTTGGCAGTTCCACATTGATATCGATGAGCGTGCCCGTGATATCTTCACCGTCATAGTCCTTCAGGGCATCGTTCAAGTGTCGCGCAACGCCGATATAATCAACGACATACCCACACTTTTTCCGGCCATAAGTCCTGTTAACGCGAGCAATGGCCTGTAGGAGATCATGAGCCACTAATTTCCGATCCAGATACATCACTTGCTCAATAGGGGCGTCAAAACCGGTTATCAGCATGTTATTCACAACCATCAGGGCCAGCGGATCAGCCTTTTCCGTACGCTCGGTCGCCAGTTTACGCTTGAAGCGTTTGGTATATTCGTCCTGCTTCTCTTTATTCGACCAATCCCACCACGATTCGGGATCATTATGGTCTCCAGAAATGACCACCGCCACATCCAGTGCCCTGATCAGCGATAGCAATCCGTGCGCCCTCACTAGGAATCTTGCTTGCGGGTCGAGCTGTTCGATCTCATGGTCAGGGAGTGCCGGGGTCACGGCGGGAAGTTCCTCCAGATCTCTGATAAGTTTATCCCTGGCAGCCAGGAGCTTATCTCGAAAGACGACGGCGGCGCGGCGGCTGGTGGCTACGACCTGTGCCTTGTAGCCCTCGGGCAACACTACCCCCACATAGTGGCGAATCATGTCCTTGGCCTTCTGTTCAATCAGCAAAGGCGCTTCGAGCACATCGCCCTCCGTCCCATACTTCGCTTTGATAATCGCCAGTTCTTTCTGTGTATAGGTTCGGAACATATCCTCAAACAGTTTATCGAGGCTTGGCGCATCTTTGACGAGGCCGTCTGCGGTGCGGCCTTCGTAAAGTATTGGAACTGTTGCGCCGTCCAATTCGGCATCCTGAAGGAGATACTTGTCGATGAAATCGCCGAAGATTTCCCGGGTCTCCGTCTTTTCCTTGCTCAGGATCGGCGTGCCGGTAAAGCCGATGATCGCCGCATTCGGCAGGGCGCGTCTCAGGTTGCGGTGCAGGGACTTGGTGTGGGAACGGTGGGCCTCGTCCACCAGCACCAGGATTTCAGTGGATTCGTTGAGAACGGGAAACTCTGCGAACCGAATGTTTTCTTCAAAGGTGACTTCTCTTTCCACCACCGGCTCGTCCTTGCCGGGCTTCTTCTCCTTGCGGAAGATGGTCATGGCGACCTTCGCATCGCTTGCCGCCAGCCGGTCCACATCCTGATACTTCTGCAACATGGCAAAGACGATGTCCGGCGTCGTCTCGGATAAAATGCGCTGGGTCAGGGCCGTGGAAGATTCCCGGGTACGCAGGTCTTGATCCGTAGGACGAACGGCTTCCCCGGAAAGTCTCGCCGTCTCTCGCAATTGAATTTCCAGGTCGGTCCGGTCGGTCACCGTTACGATCTTGTACTGTTTGAGCCGATCAAGGGTTCGCATTTTACGAACCAGAAACACCATGCTGAGGCTCTTCCCGGATCCCTGCGTGTGCCAGATGATGCCGCCTCTTTCGTCCTGCTTTGCACCTTGCGACTTTGTGCGCCCCTCCTGAAGCCTGCCCACCGCTTTTTGAATGGCGCGGAACTGCTGATAACGGGCGACCACTTTGCGGGTCTTTCCGTCCACCTGTTGAAAGACGGTAAAATTACGCATCAGGTCCAACAAATGCGCCGGGCGAAGCATTCCCGCCGTCAAGACCTGCTGGCTCTGCAGGGCTGCCCCCTGGACGCTTCGCAGTGCCTCGGGGCGTTGCTCCTGCTTGCGGAAGAAAATCGGCGTGCCGACACGTTCGGTCTGTTCCGGTCCGACCGCCAGCATCTCGCCCTTGGCCTCTTCAAGATCTTCATTAGCAGAGATGACCCCCAGCTCTTCGGCAACCGTACTCATGGGAACCGGGCTGGTATCGGACCATTCCAGATAAGCCTCCGGCGGTGCGCCAATGGTCGCCGCCCGGGCCTCGAAAAAGTCGCTGGCGATCAGAAGCTGGTTGGTGTGAAACAGCTTTTCCACGCCTTCGTTGTCGGTATAAAGAGTTGGGAATAGCTCACGGCGCTGGTTCGAGTAGCGGAGCAATTGGTTGATGGCCTGATGCATGGGATTTTCAATGCCGGGGCTTTTGAACTCGGCCACCACAATCGGGATGCCGTTGATGAACAGTACCGCATCGGGGATGACATGCCCACGGCCGCTGGTCAATTCCACCTTGAACTGGTTGATCACAAGAAAATCGTTGTTCTCTGGATGGTCAAAGTCGATATAGCGGATCGGCTGCGGACGGCCGTTGTCCCAATCCGGCAATCCATCGACAACAGTCCCTTTGAGCAAGAGCGTCGTCGCGGCCTGGTTGACCTCCATCAGTCGATGACCGGGGGCGCGCTCCAGATCCCGGATTGATCTGGTGATGCGTGTTTCGTCGAGCCAGGGCCGCCCGCTGCGGAGATTGATCCGCGCCAGCGCGGCTGCCAACCGTCCCGCAAGCAAGACTTCCCGGAAATTCTCGCGCTCCGTCAGCTCCGGAACATCAACGTCACCTTCGATCCATGACCAGCCCATGGTTTGAAGCTGCTCACAGAAAGGCCGCTCGACCAGGTTGTATTCCCATTGGATCTTACTCATGGGTTTCTCCACTCCTCAAATTCAGATTCAATCTGTTTACGTTCCTTTTCTATTTCCCGCATCAACTCCTGCTCGCTCGGCAGAAATTACAGGTATTTCGACGCAAATATCCGGCGGCCTTCGCTAAGCACAGAATATTTCGCCACTGCTTCGCTCTTGTCGGAGCAAAGGATCAACCCGATGGTCGGATTGTCTCCCGGCACTTTGAAACGGTCTTCATACAGCCGGACATAGCCGTCCATCTGCCCTACATCCCGGTGGTTCAATTTACCAATTTTCAGGTCGATCAAAAGGAAGCACTTGATCATGAAATTGTAAAACACCAGATCCACATAGAAGTCGTCATCGTCAAAACGGATATGCTTTTGGCGGGCCACAAAGCTGAAGCCTTTGCCGAGTTCCAGCAGGAACGATTGCAGATTGTCGATGATGGCCTGTTCCAGGGCGCTTTCATGAAGCTCCCGGGAATCCGGCAGGCCGAGAAACTCAAGGACATAGGGTGATTTGAGAACATTTTCTGCCGGGACCGATTCGCCCGGCAGACGGTCCCGCGCTGCGGCAGCCAGTCCGGATTTACCACTGTTGGCGATGATGCGCTGGTAATAGGAGGACTGAATCTGACGTTCAAGCTGGGCCTTGCTCCAGCCGCATTCGATGGCCTCCTGCTCGTAGAATGAGCGGGCATCGGCAGTCTCGACCCGCATCAGCGCGCGGTAGTGGGACCAGGACAGGTGCGGGGAAAAGCCCTGTGTAGATTCGTCACTTATCGGGTGACTTTTTGTGGCGGATGTCAATTCTCTTCCCGCCGGGGAGAGTTTTTCCCTATCGGCCAATTCGTCACCCGCCGGGTGACGAATTGGCTGCAACCGGTCAGGGTATGCCTGATAAAAGATCCTGAAATACTTCAGGTTTGTTACGGAATACCCCTTACCGTATCGTATGGCTAATTGATCCGACAGTTTGTCGAGTACCTGCTTGCCGTATTCCGCCCGCTCCTCACCGCCCTGCAGTTCCAGCACAATCTCCCGACCGATCAGCCAGTAGGCCATTACCATGTTGCTGTTGACCGACCGGACCACATTGCTTCGCGCCTGTTCGAGAATCGAAGCGACACGGGCAAAGAGATCGCCCTCAGCGGTTGGGTGAATTGCCGAAGCAGAAAAATCATCCGCCGTCACCCCGTGAATGTTCGATCTTTTTTCCTTCATATCATCCATGTTTCCGTCCTGTATTGGTTTGAAGGTTCACGCATCGTATGGGGGAAAGCCAACTCCCGTCGCACATCCCGACGGCCTTCACGGCGAACTGTTAAGAATTTCTTAATAGTTGCTTCCGGAGTCAGTTCGCCTTCCTCGTAGATATTACGGATGTGCATACTGACGTTTGGAATGGTGGTCTGAAACAGCTCAGCGATCAACTGCTGCGTCAACCAGACGGTTTC
>JANXZC010000181.1 GCA_025355725.1 Syntrophus sp. (in: bacteria) | reverse complement strand
TGACATTTAAGCTTAAATGTCAATAAGTAAGTCTGACCCCGCTCAAAGAGGTTAAGTTGATGAAAAAATACAAGGTGAGCAAAACCTACCGGGAAATTAACGAAAAGATCCGGCAGGGTAAGGCAGTAGTGGTGACCGCCGAAGAAATGATCGATGTGGTGGAACGCCATGGAGACGTGGAAGCGGCCCGTCGGGTGGATGTCGTAACGACAGGGACATTCAGCCCCATGTGTTCTTCAGGGGCTTTTCTGAATTTCGGTCATACCTCCCCAAAGATCAAGGCCTCCCGGGTTTGGCTTAATGACGTCCTCGCCTATGGGGGCGTCGCCGCCGTCGATTGTTATATCGGGGCGACGGAGGTCGCCGAAGGGGATCCTCTCAACAGCGTCTATCCGGGTGAATTTCACTATGGTGGGGGACATGTAATCGAAGATCTCGTGGCGGGCAATGTAATCCGGCTGCGGATGGAGGGTTACGGAACGGACTGTTATCCCGCCCGTAAGCAAGAGAAGAACATGACCCTTTTCGATATGCGGGACGCCATCCTTTTCAATCCCCGAAACGCCTATCAGAATTACAGCTGCGCTGTGAACATGTCCGACAAGACGATTTACACCTACATGGGAATGCTACGGCCCCGTATGGCCAATGCCAACTATGCGACTGCGGGCCAATTGAGCCCCCTTTTCAACGATCCCAACTACAAGACCATCGGTTTGGGGACGCGGATCTTTCTGGGCGGGGCGCAGGGATATGTGGCCTGGCAGGGGACACAGCACAATCCTCACGCCTTGAGGGGCGAAAACGGTGTCCCCCGGGAAGGGGCGGGTACCATTGCGACGATTGGCAATCTTAAGGAAATGTCACCCAAATGGCTGGTGGGAGCGAGTATGCTTGGATACGGTGTGTCCCTTTACGTTGGGATCGGAATACCCATTCCTATCCTCAATGAAGAGATGGCGAGGTATACCGCCGTCAAGGATACCGATATTTATACTCAGATCTATGATTACAGCATGGATTATCCCAAAGGAGAGCTCAAAAGCCTGGGCGAGGTTAGTTACAAGGCCCTGAGAAGTGGTGAAATCATCCTTAACGGTAAGAAAATTGCCACGGCACCCCTTTCCAGTTACTTCAAGGCGAGGGAAATTGCAGTGATTCTGAAGGAATGGATCGAAAGGGGAGATTTTCTGCTGGGAGAACCCCAGATGCTCCTGCCTGCCGATGAATAAAGGGGTCAGACTTACTTATTGACATTTAGCGCCAATTTCAATAAGTAAGTCTGACCCCATCGACCACTTTGTTGATGGGGTATTATTTTTTTTTCGGCGAAGGTATTATTTTTATTGCGAAGATAGGAAATTTATTCTATTATAGCCAAAATCTGATAATTAAAAGCAGGCATCATGAGAATCGGTCGCTATGTACTTGCCTTTGCATTATTGATTGGCGCTTTGATTGTTTTCGGCAACCGGGGCCTCGTAGATAATTATGTGAGCAGAGAGCGATTGCAGTCCCTGAAGAAGGTTAATCAGGAGATAGACCGTGAAAACAGAGAGTTAAAAAAGACAGCCCATCTATTGCGGACAGATCTTGCCTATATTGAGATGGTCGCCCGCAACGACCTTGAAATGGTTAAGAAGGGGGACCTGATTTATCGAAACGCCAAGTAAATCAGCGAAAATTGTGTATGTTTGATATCAAATCACTTTTTTCAAAGAAGAAAGACCAGTTGGACGTTTCGCCGGCGGTTACGGCAAAATTGAAAGAAAACGGCGCCGCGCCTAAAAAGGAAAATAAGTTCGGCGTCGGTCTCCAGGCCTTCGCCAGTTTCAATCTCAAAGATCTTTTCTCCGGGAAAAAGCAATTTGTAGGTCTGGACATCGGTTCCAGTTCCCTCAAGCTCGTCGAAATCCTCGGCAACAAGGGGTCCTACAGCATGAACCGCTTCCTTACGGTTCCCTTGGGCAAGGGGATCATTGTCGATGGCGCCGTCGTAGATATCGACGCCCTGGCCGAGGAGCTCAGTCGCCTTTTCAAGAATTCCGGTTGCCAGAAAAAGAGCATTGTCACTTCCCTCTCGGGACATTCCGTTATCATCAAAAAGGCAACTTTCCCGACTATGGATGCCCACGACCTCCAGGAAACAATCCATGATGAGGCCAGCAAATACCTTCCCTTTGACAACATGGACGACGTTAATTTCGATTTCCAGGTTCTTGGTCGGAGCGCCAGCAACCCCAATCAGAACGAAGTCATTATCGTGGCCGCGAAAAAGGAGATCATTGAAGGCTATGCGGAGTCCCTCGAACTTCTCAAGTTGTCCCTGGCCATTATGGATGTTGATTCCTTTGCCCTGGAGACGATGTATCAGGAAAATTATGAATACGAAGAGAAAGACGTCGTCGTCATTGCCAATATCGGGGCCAGTATCACCAGTCTGAATGTTCTCAGAAACGCCGCCTCCATCTTCACGAGAGACTTCACCCTGGGCGGGAACATGATCACGGAAGCGATTCAGTCCCAGTACGGAGTATCCTTCGAGGAAGCGGAAAAGATTAAACTACAAGGACCCGAAGGAGATGAATACGCGAAAGGGGAGTTTTTTCGCAACACCCTCCTGTCTTTTGCCGATCCCCTCTGCGCGGAGATTGAACGATCGATCGATTATTTCCGCTCGACCTACAGTGACGAGGATATAAAAATGATTCTCCTGGCCGGCGGCGGGGCCAGTATCCCCGGCATCGTGAACGATCTTTCCCAAAGACTGAGTGTTCCCGTAGAGATCATCAATCCTTTCAAGAAAATCAGTTATAACCGCAAAACGATGGATGACGACCATATCAAAGAGATTGCTCCCATTGTCGCGGTTGCAGTCGGTCTGGCGTTGCGGAAGCTGGGGGACAAATGATCCGGATCAATCTTCTTCCCTATCAGGAAAAGGCCAAGAAGGAAACGCAGACAAAGCAGATCGTCATTATTGCCGGTTGCTTTATCCTCTTTTTACTTATCATCGGGATGGTTCACTTGTGGATCACCGCCTCCGTTCGTTCTCTGGATAAAGACGTCAAGGAGAAAGATGAAAAGATTCTGGTCTTAAACAAGCTCATTGGGGAAGTGGATCAGATCAAGAACGAGAAAAAAATCCTGGAAAAAAAGCTGGGGGTCATTGGGAACCTTGAAAAGAACCGCAGTTATCCGGTCCGTCTGTTAGCTGATGTGGCGTCCCAGGTTCCCACGAAGGATGTCTGGCTGGATAAGCTCTCGCAAACTGGACTGTCCATGCAGGTAGAGGGCAAAGCGCGGGATAATTTTGCCGTTGTTCAATTTATCAAAAACATGGAAGGTTCCATGTATATCCAATCGGTGGAACTGGTTTCATCCAAGCAGTTGGAGCTGTCAGGAATCAAGTTGCAGCATTTTGTCCTCTCCTGTGTCCTGAGAAGTGGTGTGTAAACTATGGCGATAACCGTCGAAGACCTGAAAAAACTGTCTCCGAAGATGCTCGCGGCCCTGCTGGTAGTTGCCTTCCTGCTCCTTGGGTATTTCTACTGGTTTCTCCTTTTTAACGACGCCTGGGAGAAGCGGGGTGTTTTGCAGGCAAAAGCAGCAGAATTAGGCCAGCAGATCACGGAAAAAGAAAGGATCGTCGCGCAAAAGGGTAAATTCCTGAAGGAAGTTGCTCTTTTGAAGGAAGCCTTCGCCCTTGCCCTGACCAAGCTTCCCGATCAGCGGGAAATCCCCGGCCTTTTCCAAGCCGTTTCCGTGGCCGGGAGAGAAACGGGCATCGATTTTCTCCTCTTTGAACCGAAACCACCGGAAAAGCCCGCAGAGAAGCCTGCGGGGAAGGGTGCGGAAGTCAGAGCCAACCTGAAACCATCGGACCAGCGGGCTGAGCAGAAACCGGGCGGCCCCCGGCCGCCGCCTGTTCCGGATAAATTCTATGAAGAAATCCCCGTACGGGTGAATATTAACGGTGGCTTCAATAACATCGTCTATTTCTTTGACAAGGTTGCCAGGTTGCCCAGGATCATCAATATCGAGGACATTTCTATCAGCGACGCCAAGGATGTGCCGGGACGAGGAAGGGTCGTCAATGTCACCTGTGTGGTCAAAACATACATGTTCACCGAAAAAGCGGGAGATAAAGGCGGAGTGACGGATGACAAAAAGAAGTAAGGGGATCATTTTCTTTTTTGTCCTGGCGTTACTCTGTGCCGGGCCGGTTTTAGCCGCGCCTCCGGACGTCGCCTCTAAAGGCGCCATCAAGAGCGTAGCCGCGCCGCCCGCGCCGGCCAAACCGGTGGCAGCGGATTCGCTAATCTTTCATTACGACCCGAAAGGGAAGCCCGATCCCTTCAAACCTTTTGTGGACGCCGAATTGGCCCTGAGGAAATTGAAGGAGGCGCAGGTAAAGAAACAGCAGCAGAAATTGCCCCTTTCGCCCCTGCAACGGGTGGGGATTGAGCAGTTCAAACTGGTCGGTATCGGGGGCAATGAAAAAGGGAGAACTGCGGTCGTTCAGGATATGGCCGGCAAGTATTATACTCTGTCCATCGGCACCCCCATTGGCATGAATAATGGGAAGGTAGCTAGAATCCTCAGCGACAAAGTGATTGTCGAAGAACCCACGGCAGGGGGCAAGAAGGCAAAGACAGGAGCAAAGAAGGTGGAGATGAAACTTCTCAAAGAAGGTGAAGAGGTAAAACCATGAAAAAACAAAAGTGGTCAGTGGGTTTTGCCCTTTGTTTTTTATGTGCCCTGTGCTTATTGGTCACGGCGGGTACGGTGAAAGGCGAGGGGACAGGCGCGGCCACGTCGGCCACGCCGACAGGATACCTGGAAAATATACTTTTCGAGAAATTATCCGGTAAAGAACGGGTGACAATTATGGCCTCAAGGCAGGCCGGGGTCCAGGTTGAAAAGGTGGCTGGTAAGTCAATTGCCGTTAAAATGGACAATATGTTTGTCCCGACGGATTTCAGAAAAGCCCTCGGGGAAGGGATACTAAGCAACGTCATCCGCGCCGTACCTGAACAATCCGGTACAGCAGGGAAGCAGACCGTGAGCGTCGTCATCGAACTGCGGGAAGCTGTTCCCTACATCGTTCGCCAGGAGGGCAACCTGATCATCGTTGATTTCAATGTTGCCGCCTTACCGGTGGTGGCTGCGGCCTCACCAGTGCCGCAAACGGCGGTGTCCTTACCCCCTGCACAGGTTGCCGGGACCTCCACAACAAAGCCTGCTCAAGTTGCGGGATCTTCGGCATCACCTGCACCGGTTTTCGGTGGCGCTCCGGACGGCAAACAGCAGGCATCGGCAACGGCAGTAACTGATAAAAAGGCAGGGGCGCCAATAGTCCCGGGAGGATGCCCGCCGGCTGAGGGCCAGACAAATACCTGCATTTCCGTGGATTTTCAGGATGCAGATATCCGTGGCGTCCTGAGGCTGCTGGCAGAACAGGGAAAGATCAACATCGTGGCCAGCCCGGAAGTAAAAGGCAATGTGACGGTGCGCATGGAGAACGTGCCCTGGGAACAGGTCCTCGCCACGATTCTTGATATCAGTGGGCTTACGCAGAAACGGGCCGGCGATGTCATCAGCGTCATGTCCTCGGAGCGGGCAAAAAAGGATGATGCCGACAGAGTGGCGGGTGTTCAGAACCGTCAGAAGGAGGAGGACGCGAAAAAGGCAGCTGATAACAAGGACATGCTTGAAAAAGGTAAGCTGAAGCAGCTTATGATCGAGGCGAAGATCCTCGAGGTCAACGACTCGTTTTTGCGTGAACTCGGCGTGCGTTGGGGCGCCGGCGTGTCGACCGCTCTTGGCGGCAGCGATGGGCAGGGAAACAGGAACTATAGTATGGGTCTATTAGGTGGGACCTCGGCATTGACTTCGCCCCTGACCAAATTGACGACCGGCGTTGCATTGACTACAGACGCCTTGGCCATGAGCCTGGGTACGGCTGTTATGCCGACCCTGGGGATAATTCTGGGCGGATCGAATGCGGTCCTTAGCGCCCAGATAGGGGCGATGGAGAGCAATGCCTCCGGCCGGGTATTGTCTTCCCCCCGGGTACTCACTCAGGATACTCAGAAGGCGATTATCGAACAGGGCGAGGAAATTCCCGTTGTGACCCCGGGAACATCCACCAATCCGGCGACGACGACCTACAAGCAGGCGACTCTCAAATTGGAGGTTACCCCGGAAATTAAATCGGATAATCATATCCTCCTTACGATCAAGGCTAAAAACGACCGTCCCAACAAGGCGGAAAAGGATGCCCAGGGGAATTACCCTGTTTTTACCAGCAGCGTCGATTCCAAGGTCGTTGTCCTGGACGGTGACACAGTTGTCATTGGCGGCATCCTCAAAACGGAAGATACCAAACTAACAGAGGGCGTACCCTGGCTTTCCCAGATCCCTTTTCTCGGCTGGCTGTTCAAGTACGAAACGGTTAATAAGACCAGGCGGGAACTCCTCATCTTTTTGACCCCCCGCATCCTTAAGGCGGAGGAGGCGGGGCATTCGCGGATATAAAGGGTAGTTATCCGGGAAGAATCCCGGATGGCTTTACGGCGAAGTATCGACTTAATCCGTTCTCAATCTTGGGAGTAGTTTCATTGCCGTCTTACGGTCCTCCCGGTCCCTGCGCTATCCCCATATCCAGTTCGAAGACCTTCGTTGCCTTGTTACCATCTATATCAGCTACGGATGCACCGAATAACAATTTGCCTTTGAGAACCCGCTGGGGTGTCCAGATAATCTTGCCCGTGTTTCCATCGATGGTCATTCCCTCCACGAAGGGAGAGACCAGGGAGTAGACGACCCTGTCGCCGTCCGGGGCGGCCCCGGTCAACTGGATTTCGAACGGCTGTCCCAGAAGGACCTGGGGTGTTAATATCTTCATCTCCAAAGTCGGAGGCAGGCTACTGATAACCACGATTTGGCTCTCCACAGGCGGTCCGGCGACGCCGTCACGGAAGGCCGTCGCCACAACACTGATCCGATCCCGGCGTTTGAGAGTAGTATCTTTAAGGACGTTTGTTGTTGCTTCGGGAATAAATTGGTCGTTGCGCTTCCATTGGTAAGTGAAGGTTATGCCTGCGGCGTCTCCGCCGGTGAGGGAGGCGACCGCTGTGATCGGATCTGTCGCCACGGGCTGGGTGGGAGTGACCCGGACGGCGGCGATGATAAGGCCGGTTCCTGCCGCACCGTCCGCACTTTTGGCTGGCCACGCCCCTGCGGCTGTTGACATTCCCGCTGCCGGCGCTATTGCTTCGGAAGTCGCTGTTTCCACCCCTGGCGCCGTTGCGACCGCCGCCGATGTTTCCGTCTGGACGCCGGTGGGCGTGGTAAGGGCAGTGTCGGAAGGCCGGTTCCATTGCCAGATGATTATCACCGCGCTGAATACGGCAAATGCGACGACGGCGCTCTTGATGCTAAGCTTCTTCTGAGCTGCGGGTTTTCCTTTTGGCTGCTGGGTCTGGGGAATGGGAATGGCCTTTGTTGCCGTTTTTTTTGTTTTTTTTACCAAAAATTCACCACTGAAATCTCCCTATATCCCCCTTTTCCAAAGGGAAAATCGATCGTCCGTTGGTTTTTATTACACCGCACATTATCCACGTCGAACCGCCGGAACCGGTTCCTGTAAAAGCGGTGAAGGGGCAAAAGCAAAATGTCCTTGCTACTACTGGATTCGTAAATCTTTCCAGTAGAGCAAATTTGTGCGGCTTACTGTGCTGGAAGGCGTAATCTTCCGCTGGGTACTCGCGTCGGTTGTAGTCCCGCTGCCGGTCCCGCTGCCGGTCCCGCTCGTTGTCACATACAGATCGGCCCTTGTGCCTCCCGGGTTCATGGAGATAACAGGAGCTGAAGGGATGCCGCTGCCGATGCCAATACTGCGATCCCCACCCGACATGGCACCCCCTCCGGTTGTATAATTGAGACCGTAGAGTTTTGCATCACCTGCCTGATTGCAGGCATCGGATCCTGATGATGGCGTATAGGTTGTGAAATAGAGGATGCCGCCGAATATTGTTGAGTCGGAGAGGACCTTCTCACCAATATTCGGATTTGCCAGTTGAATTCGGAAACCTTTGTCAGTGCCGCTAGCATTGTAAGTCGAAGTGCCGCCGACCGTCAGGTTGGTTACATTACCGGCGTTTACCGGTGTTGAAGAACGATTGTCCTTCACACCGTAAAAAAACTCCTGGATACCCGTTTTGGCTGTCGGCGCCATCTTGTTTCCTGTTCCCCAATAGACCCAGAGATTGCTGCTTGCGTCTTTAGCAACACTCGGGGTCGTATAAACGGGCCTGTTGTTGCCGGTGCCGACGGTGGCGTCGAAAAACTTGCCGCCGCTCCAGTTCGTAGTCGAGCCCGAGATGGCGCAATTGGGCATGTCCTGATCCCGGCAGAGGGTGAAGCGCCAAATATTGCCGCCCACGTCGCCTATATAGACCGTATCGATGAAGCCGTCGCCATCCGTATCGACGATGGTGGGGTTTGCGGGGATATTGTAATCCATGTCGCCGTTGTCCTGGTGGGTATAGCTCCAGATGATGTTGCCGGTTGTCAGGTCGACGACGAAGAAACCCTTGCCCCGCGCATCGAAGGTGTCTGAACTTGAATTTGTACAGCCTGAGCTTGTATTGCAACCCGCGCCGATAAAGCCGACCCATTTTTCTTTTTCTTCCCCGCTTTCCTTGACCAGGACGCGGCCGATCATCATCTTGCTCCAGGGATCGCCGAGATAGGGGGCCTGTGCCGCTGGGATCGCACTGGTACCGCCCAAATGCCACATGTAGGTGGGACGGGAGAGGGTGGCGGTGGTAAAAAGGGTATCCGTCACATTTAATGCATGATAGCCGCAGAAGTAAGGATAGTAGGTCGTAGTGGAGCCGGAGGTAACGGCATAATTTCCGCTTAATCCCGAGCTACAGGAAGCAGAGTTGCTCCAGGCATAGCTGATCGCTCCCCGTCCTTCTCCGAAGACCAGGATGGTCTTCCATGAATTGTTAGCCTTGCATTGGCCGTTTATGCTGCCCGAGGCGCCACAGGCCGTGCTGGTGGTCCCGTCCCAGATGTCGGCCACCGTGATCGGGCCGTCGACGAAATACTGATGCTGCTTGTTGGCGGGGTTATCGGTGTGGGTTATGTTTTTCAATTTCAGGAGCAGGTTGGGAGGGATAAAGCTCCACGCTTCGGCACCGTCATCGCCATCGCTGGAGGCGGTGTAGGTGTACAATTCAGTTGTGCTATTGAAAGTGGAGGTGGCGTGCGTCTTGATGGCGTGGATCTGTCCATCATTGGCTCCGAGGACAATCAGACGCTTCCCGTTGGCGGAAGTGCGACAATAGGTACAACGATGCATGGCGAAGGCATTACCGGTTGCAGATGTAGTGTCTGGGCAGCACGAGGTTGTTGTATAGGAACTTATGTCGCGGGTGTCGTTAAAGTACACTGAAGGCGTACCGATCGTGATGGGTGTGGATCGGAAGACGTCTCCGAGCTTCCACGGCAGGGCCCCGGAGGTATAGACGTCGGGGTTATACGCCTCTTCCCCTCTTATATAACCGACAACGGCGTCGCGTTGGTTGTTCTGGTCTGTTGTCAGGTCTATGCTCGTATCTGACGCCGCCGTTGTCCCCACGTCGGTCGGCGTGATGTTGGCCGTCGTGAAATATGTCATGGCGCCGCCTTTATATGTACTAATGGCTCTGCTGGCAGCGGTCTTGGTCTGAAGATTGGTTCCTGCGTCCCAGAGGACGGAGCCTACGGTTCCGCTATATTCGATCTGATACTTTTTCAGGTGCCCCTTCCAGAAAGGCTCGCTGTCGTCTGCCGCCGGTTCGAAGGAGCCCTCGTAGAGGTAATTTTCGTCGGTGGTTCGGGAGGCCTGGATGGAGGCTTGGGAGAAGGAATAGTTCGCCTGGCGGATGATGTTGATAGTCGATTTCAAGGCGGCGGCCAATTGGTCGGCATCGGCGGCGATATATGCGTACCCGCCGAGCGCTGCCAATCCGGGGTCGTTGGAAGTCGATGTGCTGCAGCTTGCCAGTCCTGTCGGATACAGGGCGCCCGAAGGGATATTGTAGCCCGTTGTGGTGCCCGTGTTGGCTACATTCGGATCGTCCGTGCGGCCGTAATAGGCCATCCAGTTGAGGGTATTTTTTTCGTCATCCGGCATGGCCGCTCCGAAGCCGATGACAAAAACCTTGTAACCTGCGTCGGCGAGGGCCTTTGCTTTGGCTACGGATTCTCTCCGCTGGACGGAGGTCGTAGATCCGCCAGAGCCGCCGCAGGCATATGTGTCGGCGCCGTCGGTGATGAGGATGACGAACTTATTCCGGCATGCCGCCGCTGCATCGGATGCTTTATGCGCATCGAGGTAGAGTTTGGCTTCCACTTGGGCGGACGACAGGGGGGTGCCGCCGCTGGCGCTCTCGCCGCTTACGGTGTTGGCGGTGCTGCTGCCGGCGGCGCTGCTGCTGCAACTGGTGCTGTCGCCGCAATAGATATCGCTGTAGGTGGAATCGATGGCGCGAATCAGGGTATTGCATCCGGTAGAATAGTTATAAGTCGGAAGATAGGACGGCGACGTTTGCCCGACTTCCTCGCTGGTGCCGCCACACCCGTAAAACCTCATATAGCCGATGCGTACGCCGAGGCTGGTTTTGTCCGCAGCGGTGATCTGGCCGTCATTGTTGTCGTCCAGGAAATTGAAGATGGATCGTTTGGCAATGCCGAGTTTGGAGCAGTCCACATTGCAGTCCGATTGGCTGGTCTGGCAAAAGCCGCCCGAGCAATTGCTGCTGCTTAAATTCACCTCGCATCCGGGTTTTGATGTTTTGCAGAACCCCCCGCTGCAGTCGTAGTTGCAGTTCACGTCGCATCCGGTTTTTGATGTTTTACAGAACCCCCCGCTGCAACTGGTGCCGCGCAGCGTTTGGCAATATTTACCCGCAGTTGTGGATCTGTGGGATGTTTTACAATAGCCGCCGCTGCAATCGGAC
>JANXZC010000165.1 GCA_025355725.1 Syntrophus sp. (in: bacteria) | reverse complement strand
AAGCCCTGCGGGAGAGCGAGAACAAGTACCGGGAGCTTTTCGAAAACGCCTTGGAAGGAATCTACCAGGCCACCCCTGAAGGGCGCTTCATCTCCGCCAATTCGGCTATTGCCCGGATGTTCGGATACGAATCCGCCGATGAGCTGATGGTCGGCGTCACCGATATCACGAACCAGCTCTACATTAACCCGGAGGACCGCACTGAAACCCTGCGCCGCATCGCCGCGGACGGTTTTCTCTCGTCTTACGAGATCCAGTACCGTCGGAAAGATGGAAGCGCCATCTGGTTGTCCATAAGTGTCCGGGCCGTCAAAGATGAGACAGGCAAGCTGGTCTGTCTGGAGGGCATGGCGGTGGATGTCACCGAGCGCAAACGGGCCGAGGAAGAGATCCTCAAATTAAATGAAGAGCTGGAGCATCGCGTCACCGAACGGACCATGCAGTTGGAAGGGGCGAACAAGGAACTCGAGGCCTTCAGTTATTCCGTCTCTCACGACCTGCGGGCGCCCCTCCGAAGCATCGACGGCTTTAGCCAGGCGCTGCTGGAAGAGTACCAGGAGAAACTTGATGAAACAGGGAAGACTTATCTGGAGCGGGTTCGCAAGGCGGCACAGCGCATGGGATGGCTAATCGACGACCTGCTGAAGCTCTCGCGGGTGAGCCGGTCCGAGTTGCAATGTGAAACGGTTGATCTGAGTGATATGGTCAGGGCGATACTACAGACTACACAGGAGAACAGCCCCGGTCAGACCGTCGATATAACCGTCCAGGGGGGGATCATGGTACCGGGTGATCACTATATGTTGCAGATCGCGCTGCGGAACCTGCTGGACAACGCCTGGAAATTCACCGGAAAAGAGGCCCTGCCCCGGATCGAATTCGGTTCGGCCGTTAAGGATGGAGAAACCATCTATTATGTCCGGGACAACGGTGCGGGGTTTGACATGGCTTATGTGGACAAGCTGTTCGGCGCCTTTCAGCGCCTCCATACCACGGAGGAATTCGCCGGAACGGGGATCGGCCTGGCGACGGTCCGGCGGATCATCGGCCGCCACGGCGGCCGCATCTGGGCGGAAGGAGAGGTCGGAAAAGGGGCGACGTTTTATTTCACATTGCCGTCGTAGGTCATTAGCTCATTATTTTTTGTTACGGATGTTTCATGAGGCGATAACAACTAAAAGCGTTAAAACATTATTGGATGAAGGGGAGAGAGCCATGAAAGACAAAATTATACTGCTGGTGGAGGATAATCCCGATGATGTGGAGCTGACGATTCGAGCATTCAAGAAGAATAACATCTCCAATAAGGTTATCGTGGCCAAAGACGGTGCGGAAGCCCTCGACTACCTCTACGGAACGGGAATGTATGCCGGCCGTGATATAAGGGATATGCCCGTTGTTGTCCTTTTGGATCTGAAACTGCCCAAGATTGACGGCCTGGAGGTTCTGAAAGGCATCCGTCAAAATGAGTCCACCAAATTGCTTCCCGTGGTTATCCTCACGTCCTCGGTCGAGCAAAATGACGTGATCAACGGATATAATCTGGGGGCCAACAGTTATATTCGCAAGCCCGTCGATTTTGAACAGTTTGCAGAAGCCATCAAGTCTCTCGGGCTTTACTGGCTGGTCTGGAATGAACCTCCTCCCATAAAAAATTGAGGAGGAAGGAGATGAGAAAGACCCTGCGGGTATTAATTGTCGAAGACTCGGAAGACGATGCCCTGTTGGCGATTCATGCCCTCAAGAAGGGCGGCTACGATCCAGTGTATGAACGGGTGGAAGATGCCGTGGCTATGGGAGAGGCCCTTCGGAAGAAACGGTGGGACGTCATCCTGTGCGATTACCAGTTGCCCAAATTCAACGGTCTTGCCGCCATCGTTCTACTGAAGGAAAGCCGCATCGACACTCCTCTCATCATCGTTTCGGGAGCCATCGGCGAGGAGACGGCAGTGGAATGCATGCGCTTGGGCGCCCGTGATTACATAATGAAAGGGAACCTGCTTCGCCTTCCTTCCGCCATTGAGCGGGAATTGGAGGAAACAGAATCAAGACGCCAACGCAAGCAGGCAGAGGAGGCGCTCCGGGAGAGCGAGGAGAACTACCGCAATCTATTTGATAATGCCAACGAGGCCATTTTTGTGGTTCAGGAGGGGAAGCTGGTATTCCTCAATCCGATGACCGCCGCTATGACCGGTTATGCTGCCGGGGAACTCACGGCAGGGCCATTTATTGAGTTCATTCACCCCGATGACCGGAACATGATTACCGATCGGCATAAAAGACGGATGAAGGGGGAGGAGCTTTCTCACCGCTATTCTTTTCGGATTATCCATAGAGGCGGGGACACCAGATGGGTGGAACTGAACGTAGTCTTGATCCAATGGAAGGGAAAGACGGCCACTCTGAATTTTATGAGTGACGTCAGCGAGCGCAAGTGGGCGGAAGAGGAAAGGCGGGGCCTGGAGGAACGTTTGCAGCGGGCGGAGAAGATGGAGGCCCTGGGGACCCTGGCCGGCGGTGTCGCCCACGATCTCAACAATGTCTTGGGCGTTATCGTCGGCTATGGGGAGCTCCTCCTTGACGGCGTGGATAAATCAAGCCCCCTCAGGCGCGGTCTCGATAATATCATGAGCGGAGGCCTGAGGGCCGCCGCGATCGTGGACGATCTGCTGACCCTGGCCAGAAGAGGGGTCCCGGGCAGAAAAGTCCTTAATCTGAACAAGATCATCGTCGATAGCCAACAGTCGCCGGAGTGGACGAACTTATCCTTTTACAACCCCTCTTTAAGGATCAAGACCGATCTTGAACAGGATCTGCTGAACATCTCCGGTTCTCCCGTACATCTCGGCAAGACGCTGTATAATCTCCTTGCCAATGCGAGCGAGGCCATGGCGAAGGGCGGCGGTGTGACCATCAAGACAACCAATCAGTATCTGGACAAGCCGATTCAGGGTTATGACCAGATCAGGGAGGGAGACTATGTCGTCCTTTCCGTGGCCGATACGGGGGAAGGCATCCACCCGACGGATCTGAAGCGGATCTTTGAGCCGTTTTATACGAAGAAGGTCATGGGGAGAAGCGGCACGGGACTGGGGCTGGCAGTGGTCTGGGGTACTGTAAAGGATCATCATGGCTACATAAACGTGGAGACTGAAGCCGGAAAGGGAAGCACTTTTACCCTTTTTTTCCCGGTAACAAGGGAAGAAATCGCTGTCGAGGGGGTTGCCGTGCCAATTTCCGAATACATGGGAAAAGGAGAATTCATTCTGGTGGTGGATGATGTCAAAGAACAGCGCGAGCTGGCGGCCAGTATGCTAATGACGCTGAATTACAATGTAGCGATCGTTTCGAGTGGTGAAGAAGCGGTGGCTTATATTAGATCGCGCAAGGTGGATCTCATGATCCTGGACATGATCATGGACCCCGGCATGGACGGACTGGACACCTACCGGGGAG
>JANXZC010000154.1 GCA_025355725.1 Syntrophus sp. (in: bacteria) | reverse complement strand
TACGCTCCGGCTGATTTTTTTGTTATGCAAAAGGAGAAATGAAAATGAATTTCGGGAAGATCATCAAAATTCAACTTAGAGATATTTGGAAAACTGAAGATAAGGACTTCACCCCATGGCTTGAAAAGAATATTGATGTTTTATCTGAGGAATTAGGAATTCAAATAGAAATCGAAAGAAGGGAGGCAGAGGTTGGCACGTTCTCATTGGATTTACTAGGCAGGAATCTTGATGATAACACAAAGGTAATTATTGAAAATCAATTTGGCCCAACAGACCATGATCATCTCGGTAAATTGCTCACCTACGCAGCTGCTTATGAAGCCGCTTCAATTATTTGGATAGCGGAATCTATAAGAGATGAACACAAACAAGCCCTCGAATGGCTAAATAAAAGAACAGATTCTGATACAGATTTTTTTGCTGTCACCATTGAAGCATTCAAGATAGAGGATTCAAAACCTGCGATGAAATTTGTTCCAGTTGTATGCCCTAATGAATGGCAAAAAGGGAAAAAATGGACGACCACAAATTCACCATCTGAAAGAGAGATGAAATACAAAAATTATTTCCAAGGATTAATTGATGAATTGAGGGATAAATATAAATTTACAAATGCAAGGATTGGTCAATATCAATCATGGTATGCATTCTCCTCGGGAGTATCAGGTTTAGTTTATAGTGCAGCTTTCACGACTGGTAAAAAATTTAAAGTTGAATATTATATTGATGTTGGGGACAAAGAAGAAAATAAAAAAATATTTGATGGTATGTATTCAGAGAAAGAAGAAATTGAAAAGGAATTTGGTGAATCTCTTGAATGGGAAAGATTGGAGGCAAAAAGAGCTTCAAGAATAGCAATCTATTCAAACGGAAGCATTGAAGACGCAGATGACAAATTAAATGAATACAAAAAATGGATGATTGATAAGCTAATAAAAATAAAATCAACCTTACCTAATCATGCAAAAAAATATTTAGCATAACAAAATCAATACAGCCGATCGCTACGCTCCGGCTGATTTTGTCGTTAGGGTATTCAGGGGAAGGGTATTCAGGGGACATAACACATATTTTTCTTGCAGGGGTATTCAGGGGACATAACACATATTTTTCTTGCAGAAGGCGGATAATGGTCTAAATCGTGAGTCTTGGCGAAGAAAAAGAAGATGAATTTAATACGATCAGAAAAGCAACAAGGACAGGCCACCCGGCAGGCAATGATGATTTTATCAAATTAATGAGAGGGTCGGACAGGGCGGGTACTGCGACGGGCAAGACCGGGGAGAAGGAAAAGATGAAATACATGTTATGTCCCCGAAATCACGTCATATAAATTCCTCCCCAAGATATACGAAATCGGTATAATCTGATATTACAGATCAAATACGGCAGTCAAGAAGATTATTCATCTGCAATTTGTTAGTTATTGGTTGTTTAGGTAGTCAAAATGTAGTATCTTGTTTTTCCAAATGCGTAGGAAAACCGAATCCGTATATTAATTGTTGGCATAAAATAAATAAAAAAGCTGCATACGGAGGTTGCCCAAATAATTTAGAGAGTCAGAGCACCAGAGCGCCATCGAGCGCCAGAGAGCCAGAACTCCTAACACGGAAAGTAACAGCTTTCCGAGAAAGGAGGTGGTTATATGATAGATATAATTATTATCATCATAAAAACCATTCTGCTCCTGCTTGAGATAATCAAGTTGGTTCATTGATAAACTAAATTCCATCTCCGTATGCAGTCCGTCATAAAAAATGCCAACAATTCAATCCAGCGGACGCTCACCGCGCCGCTGATTTTTGCGTTACAAGGAAAATACATGACAGAGTATCTACATGTGGTTATTGAAAGCCCAGATAGTAAAGGACCGCTGTTTCTTTACGGCGACTTTTCTGAGAGAGACCTACGCCGGAAGTTTCTTCGAAACTACCAACTCGGCAAAAGTGTAATGAAAGATAGTCAAGTTGTGGATCTCAGCAAGATTACCTCGGTCAAAATTATTAAGACTTCAGTTACTCTTGATGCCGCACTTGAACAACTGCAAAAAGATAGTAACGAAAGAATAGATAGGCTCAATCGTGAATCAAGCTCGCTTGCAATTGTCAGCCCTGGCAGAGGTTGGAAACAGGAACACATTACAGAATGTGGGGAGGAAGTGACTGATAAGTATATATCAGAACCTCCGGGGCAAGGCACGTGGCTTACATCGCTAAGTACCATTCTTGGGAACCCTTGGGTACTAAGCATTGGTGGTGGCCTAGTCCTACTAGTTCTCGGAGCCATCGTTAAGAAATGGTTTGGACTATGAAACCTTATAACGATCGGCGGCACCCGATCGCCAAGTAAACCGGCTCCGGGTGAGCCGCATGTTAAACGATACAATGAGTATGACCAAATTCTCTTTGCTAAAACAATGAGGTGGAAAAAGCGATGAAACGAGAGATATCTACAGAGTTTAAGAAGGCGCGGAGTGAGATGATAGAAAGAAAGACAAAATGCCATGAATGCGAGGATTATGCGACAGAGTTACACCATATTACAGCTGTTGAGGACGGCGGGACAGACGACATAGAAAACCTGATGCCTTTATGTAAGAAATGCCACAAGGAATATACAAGTGAGCAAACCACTGAAAGAAATAGACTGTGGGTTGAATTGAATATAGATGACGATGGTGAGGTGACGGCAAAATGTAGTGGCGATAAAAATGTCGAACATTTGGGAAATATAGGGTCTGCAGGACTAAAATCGGCGCCATCGGCTGACCGCGAAGGAAAAACGACTACGGCGGCCCCAGTACACTATGAATATGAGTGGATCGTTACTGTCGAGATTCCAGCGATGACTGAACGAGAAAGCAAAGAAAAGCTCAATAAATTTAAGTCGGAATTGTTCGAACGTTACGCTGGTACGGATGATGTCTGGTTGACAGGAATCAGGAGATGGAATGGTAAAAAATAAAAAACCTGTGAACATAAAATATCATGGCTCTGTTAATGGGTTCGGGCACACTGGCACCACAAAATATAGGGAAAATAAAGATGTGTAACAAGAACATACAGCCGATCGCTACGCTCCGGCTGATGTTTCCGTTATGGCAATAATAAAAGGAGACAAGCATGGATGAAAATAAGACGACGCTTTCTCTAAGAGCTGCTTATTCCTTCGGAATCGAGAAGGGGCTAGAAAATGAAATAACAGCAATTCGTGACATGGTAATAGAATGGGACTCTTCATACACATCCTCTCTTAGACGTGGCTATATTATTGATCTTTTTGAGCATGAAAATATTTATGAAGAGTTCAAAAACGAATACTGGTCTTACGGTAATACTACGTATGGTGAGAGTAAAAAGAGGCGATATCTTAGAATCAAGAAACAATACGAGGATTTTCTATCTGGTAAAGGCACAGAAATGGAAGGTCAAACAGAAGAGGAAAATGAAGATCAAGAAAATGATCAGCAGTTTGCAGCCGAGGCTGATCTTCGTGACTTCCTCGCAAAAAATCCAAGCTGCATTGAGAAAGGTTTATCCCTCTACCAATCACCCGAGGGTCGTTCCGGAGTTGAATATCCCGTCGAGAATGGATTCATAGACATCCTTGCAATAGACCAGAACCAAACTTTCGTAGTCGTAGAATTAAAGGTCGGCAGAGGCCGGAACAAAACAATTGGGCAACTTTTATATTATATGGGTTGGGTGGACAATAACCTTGGGAAATCACCTTGTCGTGGAATGATTATAGCCAAAGAGATTCCTGGTGATCTTAAACTTGCAGTCCAAAGAGTACCTGGTGTCTCACTTTATAGATACAACCTTAGTGTTTCTTTAGAGTTAGTAACAGGGAAAGCCATAACAAACTAATCCACCGGACGGCTTTCAGCCGCCGGTGATCAGTACGTTAGGGGCAAAGAGGGAATAGTCATGAGCAAGATTGTCATATTCTCGTTTCTCGGGTGTCTATGCTTCCTTTACACTCTGAACCTTTTCCTTAGAGGCGGGTGGAAGCAGATAATCGAGGGCGTGCTAGGTCTCCTCATTGTGCTAACCGTCGTAGCATCTTTTTTTCTGATCGGCTGGCGCTGGGGACTGCTTGCCATGCTTTCCCCATTTGTTCTTGTTGGCCTCTTTCGGCCATTGGCGCAGGCTCTAGCCCACAAGATTTTGGGTTACCGTACAGGCGCGGACGATGAACCATCTTCAATGGACGGTCTCCTTCAACAGATGGGAAGCGGCGAGGAAGGATTTAGAAAAGCCTTCGAGAAAATTGGTCGTGACGCTGACAAGAGACGCCGACGACTGTCTACACTGGCAAGTAAGTCTGCTGTTGCTTCTGTTCTTCAACGGCATAATGTATCCTTTGACGAATACGAGAAGCTTTTCAACTCTCTCTGGTCTTCTGCCCTCCACGATCTGTCGTGGAAGATTGTCGCCACCCCAAACGATTTAGATTCACTTATTCAGATGAAAAGACAAGGAACCAGTGATGCCGAAATATGGTCTCATTTCCGAGACCTCAAATAAAGGAGCCCCTAACAACGGCATGAACCCGATCGTGTCCCTGTCGGGCCACTCCGGGTTATGCCGAGCGTTATACTCTATTTCTTTTGGTAATTTGTAACTTTTCTCTGTGTTCCCCATGCTTGCTTCGTAGATGCTTTCGACGTTTCGGCGAGTGATTGGAAATTCTCGTATTCCATTCCATTTTACGGGTTATAATCGTTTCTTCCCCAAGGACCTCACCAGCAAAAAAAGGAGGTATGCCATGACTACGAAAGAAGCGATAACCCTGTTCAAATATTATCTTCAGTCGAACCTCTGGAGGTAGTATCGAAAGTAATCTTGAGGCATCAGGACCTGAAGACCACCCAGATCTATCTCGGCAAGATCAGTGATTCTGAAGCGATCCGCTGGATGGACAATCTACACGGGAAATAGGACCGTCCAACATAACTAATTGGAACGTTGAGGTCTTTGGGGTTCATAAATCGTTGTCAGGCCATCCGCAAGGAGTTGTCTATAGCCAATCTACGCTTCACCCATTGAGAAATAGAACGTCGCCCCCTTGCCGACTTCCCCCTTCGCCCAGATCCGGCCGCCGTGGCGCTGGACAATCTGCTGGACGATGGCCAGGCCAACGCCCGTCCCATCAAACTCCTTCGCGTTATGGAGACGCTGAAAAACTCCGAAGAGCTTGTCCACGTAGGCCATATCGAAACCGGCGCCATTGTCCCGGACGTAATACACTCTTTCGGAGTCCCGAATGGGTATTGCGGATGGCGGGTGTTTCGTCGGAGCGTCCACCTCATTGTTGCCTGCTGACGGGTGTCCGTTTCCTTCCAATGCGCAACCTACCTCGATGACGGCCCGTTCCTTCTTAGCAGAGAACTTGACGGCGTTGCCGAGAAGGTTCGTCCAGACCTGACGGAGCAGCGACGGGTCGCCCTTGGCTTGGGGCATGTCGCCGATGCGAAAATCGATCCGTTCCCGCTCCTCTGGGGTTGTCAGTTCAAAGAAGATGGAATTCGCAAGGGTTGCCATATCCACAGGTTCAGGATTCATCTCCGCCCGACCCGTCCGGGAGAAGGCCAGTAGATCGTCGATCAGACCTGCCATCTTCCGGGCGTTGTTGCTGATGACCTCACAGGTCCGCCTTCCTTCGCCATCCAGACGGACGGCATGGTCCTCAATGAGAATCTGTGCATAACCGTCTATGGCCCTGAGCGGCGCCTTGAGGTCGTGGGAGATAGAGTAAGCAAACGCCTCCATCTCCTTGTTGGCAATTTCCAACTTGGCGGTGCGTTCCACCACCCGCTGCTCGAGTTCGTCGTTAAGACGGCGGATTTCATCCTCCGCCTGCTTGCGATCCGTGATATCACGGGCAACGGAAATGATGCCGATAATCTTGTCTTTGCGCATAACGGGGGATCCACTGACTTCAAGATACTTTATGGTTCCATCCTTTGCGATACACCGATAAATCGTCGCCGGAGTTCTTTCACCTTTTAAGAGCATACTTAAATTAGCGATAGCCTGCTTAAATGCTTCCGGCGCAAGGATATGTCTTAATTCAGAAACAGTCCGGCCAATAAAATCTTGTGGTTTTTTGCCCAATATTCTCTCCACGCTTGGAGACACGCTTAAAAAATTGAGATCAGAGTCAATCGTATAAATAATATCCATTACATTCTCAAAACTCAGCCGATACCTCTCCTCCAATATCCTCAACTCCTGATTGGCAATCTCCAGATCTGATATTTTCTTTTCAAGTTTTGTGAAAAGAATTTCATTGTACTGCCTGAAAAACTCTATTTCTTCCTCAAGAGGCTTGGTCTCCACTTGCGTGGTCACATAGTTTGCTTCCAATAACTCTTTTAAAATATTCATTAGTATATCCGGTTCCTGGGGCTTGATGATAAATCGCTCCGCCCCGAGGCTTAACGCAAAATCCTCGTCTTTAGGTTCGGTATATGTGGCGGTGTAAAATACAAATGGTATATGTTTGAGTGTGTCATCTGATTTCCAGTGACGGCATAAGGTGTAGCCGTCCATCACCGGCATCAGAATGTCTGTAACAATCAGATCCGGTGGGTTGAGACGGGCCTTATCCAGGGCATCTTCACCGTTTTCCGATAAAATAACTTCAATACCGTGTCCCTTCAGCAGGGTTTCCAGCATATACAGATTAGTGCTGTTATCGTCGACAATTAAGACTTTCTTCATCATTGTCCTTCCCTTCGCTAATCTCTCTCGGTGAAATGTTGTTCAATCTTTGCAACAAAGCTGTCCGGATCAATGGGTTTCTCAATATATCCATTACAACCGGCTTCCATACCAAAGATGCTTGTCACCTGGATTTTACCCCCCATAAGTTCTACAAGTCTTTTGCAGATGGAAAGTCCCAGCCCCGTGCCCTCATATTTCCGGGTCATTCCCGAATCGATCTGTCTGAAGGCCTGAAAAATTGTTTCCATGTCTTCCTGCTTGATGCCAAGGCCGGTGTCAATAACCTTGATCGTTACATTGTCCTCTCCCGATTCGGCTTCTATTTTTACCGAACCTTTTTCTGTAAACTTTATCGCATTGCTAATCAAATTCAGCAGAATCTGCTCAACTCTCCGGTGGTCGCCGTTGATCGTTTCAATTCCGGAAGAGATTGCACAGGTAATTTCAAGCCCTTTTTTGCCGGCAAGTGGATGTGCGATTTCCACAGCTTTTTCAATCGTGGAACGCAGATCATAGTTTTCGTATGCTACCTGCAATTGTCCCGCTTCAATCTTGGATATATCAAGGACATCATTGATCAGCGAAAGCAGGTGTTGTGCGCTGCCGCGCACCATATTCAGTTGTTTTTTCTGTTCATCATTTAAAGATCCGACGATCCCCTGTAGAATGATGCCTGTGAAACCGATGATCGAGTTAAGAGGAGTTCGCAGTTCGTGCGACATGGTAGCGAGAAAGGCTGACTTTATCTTGTCCGCTGCCTCGGCCCGTTCCTTAGCCTGATAAAGTTCAGCGGTGCGTTCAATCACACGATTTTCCAGCTCCGCCCGTTCCTTCTCCAGGGCGTTGATCGCTTCCGTCCTTTCCGAACGGGTCCTTAAGGCCCGAATGCCATGAGTGAGATTATCCACAAGTTCCTTGAGGAGGGCGACTTCGTCACAGTGAAAGGCATTCGGTTCACTTGCGTAGATATTCAGTGCGCCGAAGGGCAGATGGTTCATGATGAGCGGCAGCGCGATTGAGGAGGCATAACCCCGTTTCATCGCCCCTTCGCGCCAAGGGGCATAAGATGGATCCTCCAAAATATTGTTCATCTGCTGAGGTTGCCCTGTCCGGATGGCGGTACCCGTTGGTCCCCGGCCAAATTCTGAATCATCATAGGTAATGGTTACAGAATCAAGGTTACCCTCATCAAAGCCGTATTGAGCAACCGGACAGACACGTTTGTCGGCACCACCTTCTGCATAGCCCACCCAGGCCATGCGATAACCGGCCACTTGGACGGTCATGCGGCATATTTCCTTAAGGAGGGCATGCTCTTCCCTGGCCTGAATGACGGCGACAGTGCAATGGGATAAGAGCTGCAGGGACCTGACCGTTCGCTTCAGGGTCTCTTCCTGGGCTTTCATCTCGGTGACATCGCGAATCGCTTCAATGGCCCCATATCGCTTACCATTGCTGTCATAGAGCGGAACTGCGATGCCCGAGAGGTGCGCCCCCTTCCCATGGTGCAGCGATTGGATATAGGATTCGGCATAGATAGTATGGCCTTCCCTTTTTACGTATTTATAGGTTGCTTCTAATTCCGACTGGGTCACATCCAGCAGATCGATAAGGATGGGACGTCTGGAGCCGAAGAATGGAAGGGCATATTCATAATCCCCCCGTCCCAGCATCTGTTCCTTTCCCACCCCGGTCATGATTTCAATGGCCCGGTTCCAGGCCGTAATCTTTTTATCCTTGTCGACGACAAAAACGGCGTCGGGGAAAAACTCAACTATATCAAGCAACTGCATATGCTCCAGGCGTAGCGCCTCTTCGATGGATTGCCTTTTCTTCTGTTCCCGAATGATGACAAGCGCCCGGACAAGAAAATACGTCAATACGGCAGAGAAAACAAACAGGATCAGGATCATCAGAAGCAGCTTTTCTTTGAATCCTTCCATCAGGGTCGTTACCTCGTCCTCGGGAGTGGCAACAGCGATGGACCAGAAGGTGTTGCCGATACGGATCGGCATATAGACGGCATGTTTAAGAATTGTATCCACGTCAGACCCTCGGATACGATTGAAGTGATAGGTCGATACTCCTTCCCCGCTTTTTAACATCTCCCTGGCCATAGCCATGAGATCGGGAAAATCCTTTCCCACTTCAAAGATGCTCTTGCCGGTGACCCCCGGGACCGGGTCATAGAGATCAACTCCTTTGGGGCTGAGGACCCAGGCGTACCCGTCTTTGCCGATGCGGATGTCCTCGAGATATTTTTTTGCCAGCTCGTCAAAGGAGATCAAAAAGGCAATCGTGCCGTTATAGGCGCCGTTTCGGAAGACGGGCATATGGACGGCAACACTTCGAAAGCCTTGGACAGCCATAAAGACATCGCTGATCACGAGCGCATGGGTCCTCATGACCTCCCGGATGTGTTCTTGACGGGATATGTCCGCACCGATGGAGGCGGTATTGTAAGGAACGACTTGGATGATTCGTCCCCGGGCATCTATTCTCGTTACACTCTTGATCTCCGATGAGTGTATTCTTTGGACATCGGACATGATCTTCTTACCGTTTTCATCCATTTGGATGATATGATCCTGCAAAGACAGGATCATCAACATATCGGTCAGGTGTCGGAAGTGATCCTGTATGCCCTTGACTGCTTGGCGGGCATGAGCAAGTTGACGGTTGTTGAGGTCGGCAATGGTCTGTTTTTTACTTCTCTGTAGATCGAAAAGAAGGCGGCAACACAGAAAATCACTATAACGAGAAGAATAATCAGTATCTGCTGTATTTCATATGATCTCCACAAAACGCATACGGTATGCCAAGGGATAGGCAGGGACGGCGAATATCCATAAGGCAATAAAACAAACCATCAAAATTCCTTATATCCTTTCATTCATCTTGGCTATGCCACTCCTTTGCAGATGCGGTCATAAACAAAAAACCCCATTCTCGGTTGAGTTACGGGGTTTCAATAATCTCTTCATGACACCACCCTTCTAAAAAAGGGTTTGAATTGGTTGTTAACCGATTGACAATGTTCTATGCAGACGCGTTCATTCTTGTCCTAATGATTTGAATAGTCAAGGAAATATTTTATTGATAACTACTTGGAAGCTTGTATATCTACGGAAATTTCATTTCTATTGATAACAGGAAGCTGCAACACGAGTGTCTTTCCTAAAATATCGGGTTTGACGAACTAAACGATAAGATTTTAGCAAGATGGGAGTTATTGATATAGCTCTACCCCAATCCTCCCTCGCCTTTTGGCGAGGGAGGGGGCAGCTATTTATCAGACAACGATCGTTTACAGAAATGAGTGGGCGTCATCGGGGAAGGCGCCGCTGCGCACTTCATCGCAGTAGGTCTTCACCGCTTCCCGGATGTGATCGTTCATCTTTGCGTATTTCTTGACGAATTTCGGGGTGAAGCGCTCATAGAGACCAAGCATGTCGTGGGTTACCAGGACTTGGCCGTCGCAGTCAACGCCGGCGCCGATGCCGATGGTGGGGATCTGGAGGGAGGCGGTGATCTCCCGGGCCAGGCTTTTGGGGACGCATTCGAGAACGATGGCGAAGGCCCCGGACTCTTCGAGGATCTTGGCGTCTTCGAGGAGGCGTTGCCCCGCTTTATCCCCCTTGCCCTGGACCTTGTATCCCCCTAACTGATGGACAGACTGGGGGGTAAGGCCGATATGGGCCATGACGGGAATGCCGGCGGCGGCGATGTGGCGGGTTACTTCGGCAACTTCTCGTCCTCCCTCGAGTTTTACGGCCTGGGCCCCTGCTTCCTGGAGAAATCTCCCGGCGTTGCGGACGCCTTCCTCAGGAGAGATCTGGTAGGACATAAAGGGCATATCGCCGATGACCATGGCCTGCTGAGTTCCCCGGGCGACGGCCTTGGTATGGTGGAGCATGTCTTCCATCGTGACGGGGAGGGTGCTGTCGTAGCCGAGGACGACCATGCCGAGGGAATCCCCGACCAGAAAAATATCCACGCCCACGGAATCCATTGCTATCGCCGTCGGGTAGTCATAGGCGGTTAGCATGGTTATCTTCTCCCCTTTCTTCTTCATGTCCCGGATTTTGGCGGTAGTCACCCTGGTCATTTGTACCTGTGTGCTCATGATTTTCCTCCTTTAAGATGTTTTTTGATCATGTTTGCCTTTTCGTCCGTTAAAC
Organism: Syntrophus sp. (in: bacteria); assembly: GCA_025355725.1. Lineage (GTDB taxonomy): Bacteria > Desulfobacterota > Syntrophia > Syntrophales > UBA8958 > UBA8958. Next base: position 2,386 of record JANXZC010000154.1, on the reverse strand, counting down.
TCTGTTTTTTCAGTCCCAGTTCCGTCGTGACCAGGCCGAGGGCCTGGTAGGCGTGGAGAAATTCAGGCAGTTTATCCTGAAAAGCAAGGATATGCTTTGCTACCGTCCCGATATCTCCCCGGGCAATTGGTCCCGTTAAGGCCTGGACGGACCCCCGGGATTCGATGTTTTTCAACGTCCCCCGGACCAGTGGCCAGAAGGCGCGAATGGCCTCCTCGCGGTTCAGTCCGAGGCTAAGATAGATCTCCTCGACCATATAGAGGAGAGTGGTCAGGTAATTTGAAGCGATGCAGGCGGCAGCGTGGTATAAGGGTTTGTCCGTGTCGGGGACAAAAAAGGGAACCCCTTCCAGGGCGAGGACAAAATCCACTGCCCACTCACGGATCTCCGGGTCGGCGGTGATCCCGAAGGTGCTGCCGGGGATGTTTTCGATGGCCCCTTCCACATCGGCGAAGGACTGGATGGGGTGGATACTGGCGATAAAAGCCCCCGCCTCCTTGGCGGCGCTTAAAAGTTCGAGGGACCCGGCGCCGCTGAAGTGGACGACCTTCTGGCCGGGCCGGATGGCCCCCGCGGCGGCAATCTCCCGACAGGCGACGGCAATGAGATCATCGGTCGTGGCGATCAAAATGGCGTCTGCGTCGCCTGCCGCCTCGGCGTCAGTTTTGCACATCCGACCTCCCGTGAAGGGATGGGCCTGCACGAGGGCTTCGGGAAACATGTCGGCAATGGCGGTGATGGGATAACCTGCCTTTTTAAGGAGGTATCCCATCGCCGTGCCCACCTTGCCCAGTCCGATGATGCCAATGCTGTCTTTTTTCTTTTTAGTCGTCATTAAACTTTCTATTACGCCTGATCGATCCCCGATAACTGCCAGGGATTGTTTCCCACGGGGCGGACGAGGGTCCAGTATTCCTCAAATTTGACGGGGTCGGTTTTACTTCCCGAGAGGAGCTCGCCGCTTTCGGAGACGGTGTAATCGAGGAGATTGGCCAGGAAACGAACGGTAATGTAATCCTTGCCTTGCTCCTGCCATGCCTCGGAGATCTCCACGGTGCGGACGGCGATGTTCTCCAGCTTGTTGAACTTTCCTTCCCGCTTCATCTTTTCTGCATCATCCTGCATGATGCGGAACATATCGTCCGTCATCAGGCTACGGATGGAAGACATATCGCGATTTGCCCAAGCCCCCTGGATCTTGAAAAAGACGTCCATACAGAGATCGTCGAACTTTTCCTCGGTGAAGTCGGGGTCCATCTGTTTGATGTAGCCGATGCCCCGGCGGCGATCATCTTCAACGGCATCCTGAGGAGCTGCATAGGCTGGTTGGGCGTAGCCGGGGGACACAGGTTCGGGACCGGATGCCTGGTAGTGGGCGGGAGATGCCGTCGCGGTTGCCGCATTCTGTTTGCGCCGTTTGATGTACCAGTAGATGCCGTACAGCAGGCCGCCGAGCAGAAGAATCTCGAAAATACCAATTCCACCGCCGCCGCCCATGCCGCCGCCGTGACCGCCGAAACCCAGGCTGCTGAAGAGCATCCCCCCCAGGAGACCGCCGGCCATACCGGCGCCGAGGGTTCTTAAGAAACCTCCGCTTTTAGCCTGTGGTGCCGCCGGCGCCGGACTCGTCAGGTTACGCGAAGGACTGGCGGTCTGACTCGACGATGGCGTAGAGGGGCTATACGATGATCGCGACCCCCTGCTCCCACTGGAACGGCCGCCGCCGGCGCGGGCATAGGCGTCGAGTTCCAGGACAAATACCGCCACGAACATGGCGATAATGAAAACGGCGCTACATTTCATCCAGGTGCTTCTTTTCATTTCTATTCTCCTTTTTAAATTAATTTATATTTTAGTTGCGTTGATTTGCTTGTCATTCAAGCCCGACTTTTATATACCAGTCAAGCACAATTTTATGCGAGGCTCGTAAACTATGATTAAAGTAGAGTTTTTGATATTCGACCTCGACGGCACCCTTGCCGCCTCAGGTCAGGATCTTGTCACGGCGGTAAATTATACACTGAAAGCCCTCGGGCTTGCAACTCTGGACCATAAACGCATCATCAGCTTTGTCGGCGATGGGGTGGAGGAACTAATCAAGCGGGCCCTCGGTGGGGAAAATAAGGAATCATTCGCACAGGCCATGAAGATCTTCCGGGAGTATTACGGGGATCACCTGCTGGATCAGACGGTTCTTTATCCCGGCGTCCGGGAGTGCCTCAATTATTTCAGGGCCAAGCGGAAAGTCGTCATCACCAACAAACGCCAGGACTTTGCGGTAAGAATCGTTCAGGGTCTCGGTATCGCCCCGCTTTTTGAAGATGTTGTCGGCGGCGATGTGATGCCCTACAAGAAACCGGACCCCCGGCTTGTCGAACCTTACTTA
>JANXZC010000149.1 GCA_025355725.1 Syntrophus sp. (in: bacteria) | reverse complement strand
CTGATACATGTTGGCATGACCGCCGGGCAGCCTGATCAGCCAGGAACCGGGAATTCGCGATGCCATCATCAAGGAATTGGCGGGAGGGACAACGACGTCTTCCGTGCCGGTGATGACGAGGGTGGATTGCGCAATCGCGCCCAATCTGCCGCATGTTCCCTTCCAGGCGCCCATAGCCTGGCTCTGGCGGGCGATGCTGTCGTGGGACACAGGGGCTTTTGGCCTGGGCAGGCTTTTAAGGAAATCCGGATGATCTTGGAGCCACTTTTCCGGATAGAGGACCCGGATAAGACGCTGCGATCTTTCGGCAGGGGTACCCGAGAGGTTCGTCAGCGATTCGGTCACCTCCGGTGCCGCCGGGACGACCTCTTTGCTTCGCCAACCGCAGTTGCCCCCATAAAGGATCAGCTTCCCTACCCGGTCCGGGCGCCCCAGGGCCATCTCCGTTGCTATGAAGGACCCCATGGACCAGCCTAAGACATGGGCCTTTTTTATCTTCAGGGCGTCCAGGAGGCCGATCGTATCCCCGGCAAAGAGCTCGATGGTGAAGGGCTTATCCGAAGCCGTCGTTTTGCCGATGCCCCGGTTATCGAAGACAATGACCCGGTAACGGGATGACAGCTCTCTGAGCACTACGGGATCCCACATGTCCATGGTCGCGCTGTAACCGGTAATAAGGAGCAGCGGATGTCCGGTTCCCATTGTCCGGTAACCAATGTCGATGTCGCCGACGCGAACAGATTGTGCCGTTATCGTCTGAATATCCATCCCTGCCGGCGCAGCAGCGTCGGTACCGGCTCCCCAGATGGGGTAAGGCGCGGACAAAAGAATAAAGATAAAGAAATACAAGATCTCGAAAGATAATCGCTTTTTCATGACCGCTCCTTGTTATGAGAAAGTTTAATGATTTTATTCCTGTGTGGTTAGTGGTATCTCCCTCATGGATGAACTACCTCTTAACCCCGTCGCGGCGGAAGGCGTCGGCGAAGGGGTTGTGAAACGGTTTCGGTTCTTCTTTTGCCGGTCTGTTCTGTCCCGGACGGGGTTGGCGGTTTGTTCCGTACGGGGCGCCTGTCCGATTCCTGCTCTCGCCGGTTTGGGCTCTTTCGGTACGGCGCCCGTCAGTTTGGTGATTTTCTGTGCTGCCCTCACCGGTGTGAGAACGGACAGATTTATCGCCCCTTTCCCCCGGTGACTTTTTCATGGACAGGGAGATCCGGTTGCGCTCCATATCGACGGACAGGACCGTCACTTCTACCTGCTGACTCACCTTGACCACGTCTCCGGGTGACTTCACATAGTTGTCGGCCAGCTCACTTAGGTGGACGAGGCCGTCCTGATGAACGCCGATATCCACGAAGGCCCCGAAGGCGGTGATATTAGTGACGATGCCGGGCAGTTTCATCCCCGGCAACAGGTCGCCGATTTTCTCGATTCCCGCCGCAAAAACGACGCTTTCGAATTGCTGGCGCGGGTCCCGCCCCGGTTTGGCCAGTTCGGAGAGGATCTCCCGCAACGTGGGCAGGCCGACCTGTTCGGTTACATATTGTTCCAGGTTTATCTTTTGCCTCCGGGCATCGTCCGCCATCAGGTCAGCAACGGAGCAGTCCTGATCAATGGCCATTTTTTTAACGATGGGATAGCTCTCCGGATGGACCGCACTGGCGTCCAGGGGATTGGCGCCGTCCCGAATCCGGAGGAACCCTGCCGCCTGTTCAAAGGCCTTGGGCCCCAGGCGGCGGACTTTCTTCAGCTCTGCCCGGCTCCGAAAAGGCCCCTGTTCATCCCGATGTTTCACGATATTTTCTGCCAGGGCAGGCCCCAGTCCCGACACATATGAAAGGAGCTGGGCGCTTGCCGTGTTGACCTCGACGCCCACGGCGTTGACGCAACTGACCACGACGTCGTCGAGGCGCCGCTGCAGCTCCCCTTGATCCACATCATGCTGATACTGGCCAACGCCGATGGCTTTCGCCTCGATCTTGACGAGTTCCGCCAATGGGTCCATGAGCCGTCGTCCTATGGATATTGCTCCCCGGACGGTGACGTCCTGATCAGGAAACTCCTCCCGGGCCGCCGGAGAAGCGGAGTAAATCGAGGCCCCGCTTTCGTTGACCATGACGATCCGGATCTCCTGAGGAAGCTCCAGGGTCCGGAGAAAGGCCTCCGTCTCGCGGCCCGCAGTGCCGTTTCCGACCGCGATCGCCTCGCTGGCGAAGCGTCTGCAGAGGGCGGGAATCCTTGTCGCCGCCTCCTCGCGACCCTTCTGGCCAAGGAGGGGAAAGATGGTTTCATGGTGAAGAAGCTTTCCCTGTCGATCCAGGCAGACGGTCTTGCAGCCGGTGCGAAAGCCGGGATCGACGGCCAGAACCGCCTGCTGCCCCAACGGGGGGGAGAGCAGGAGTTGGCGCAGATTGTCGGCAAACACCTGGATCGCCGTTTCATCGGCCCGTTTTTTTGAGGCGAGGCGGATCTCCGTTTCCATCGCCCCGGACAGGAGGCGCTTGTAACTGTCCTGGACGGCAAGGCGTACCTGCTCGGAGGCTGCGGTCGTTCCCTTGATAAAGAGTCCCGTCAGGATGGCCAAGGCGTCTTCTTCCGGCGGAAGGATGCGGAGGGACAGAAACTCTTCCCGTTCCCCCCGGCGGATGGCGAGGACTCGGTGGGAGGGCGCCTTTACGATCCCCTCTTCCCATTCGTAGTAGTCCTTGTATTTAATCCCGGACTCTTCCTTGCTGGCAATTACCCGGGACCGGAGGACACCTTTTTCAAAAAACAACGCTCGCATCCGCGCCCGCGCCTCCAGATCTTCATTGACCCACTCGGCGATAATATCCCTCGCCCCGGCGAGGGCCTCCTCGGCAGATTCGACCCCCTTTACCGGATCGATAAAGGCTGTGGCCTCTGCCTCCGGATCTATTTCTTCCTGAGCAAAGATCCGGAGGGCCAGGGGTTCCAGCCCCTTTTCCCTGGCGATGGTCGCCCGGGTCCGGCGCTTGGGCCGGAAGGGCAGGTAGATGTCCTCCAGGACGGAGATGGTTTCCGCCGCCACGATCTTTCCCTGCAATTCGTCGGTCAGGAGATTCCGTTCCGTCAGCGATGCCAGAATGGCCTCGCGGCGAGATTCCAGTTCTTCCAGTTGCTGTTGGCGGTCCCGGATGGCCGTAATGGCTACTTCATCAAGGGAGCCGGTGACTTCCTTGCGGTAGCGGGCAATAAAGGGAACCGTCGCTCCTTCTGCAAACAGTCGGGCCGTATCACGAACCTGGTCAGGGGACAGGTTGAGTTCCTTGGCAATCTTTTCGTATCTTAATTCGTTCATGGCAATCCTTTAATATGAAATCGGTAGGTTAATGTCTCACTTAATTCAGGGAAATTTCTTTAGCTGTTCATGACAATAAGGAAACGTCGTGTGGTCCGGACTTTGCGGACAGGTGTCGGGGATCCCTTCGGCCCGGCTTAGCTTTCGAGCCAATGCCCGAGCGTTTGCGGGATACGCAGGGTATTGGAAATTGCCGGCCAGACCGGGTTTCGGGAAAGATCCTCCCCATTTTGGATGACCGAGACGGGACGGTCGGAGGAGACGACGACAACGAGCAGCCCGGGATGCATGGCTGTGAATCGAAGCGCCGAGTTGTACCGGGCGCCGCGGGCGCGGTCTTCCGACGGCAAGGAGGGGCCATCCATAAGGCAGGCGAAGGTGCGTAGCCGGAGATTGCTGTCAATGTGCAAGGCGCCGTCGAGCTTGGCCAGGGCTGCGGCAAGGCTCATGTTCGCATTGTGATCGAGGTTCATGGGTGTAGCGAGGGTTTGACCGGGCAGATGAAGAGGGGGCGTCGAGGGGTCGATGACGATAGCGCAGCCATAGCGCTCTTCCCCCGCTGTGGTCACAATACGTGTGATGCCGTTGAACAGCTTATAGCAATGCTCTTGAGTCAGCGGCCATTTTTGCAGGGCCTCCTGAAGGGGAAGAAGCTTGGGTTTGCGATTCGTGCTCTGGAAAGCGCCGTCGGAAAAGCTGCAGAGGGGCATTTTGTCCAGGAAGATCATTCCGTGCCGTCCTCTGAATTCGCAGCACAAGCTGGGAGACGGCAGATCGCCGATCGAGATGCCAATAATGGATTCTCCATCCGAGACCAGAGTCCTTGAGCTTCTTTCCACGGCCTGCAGCAGTTTGCGGACGTGCTTGGAATTCTCCAAATCAGGGCGTTCATTTTTAAGGAAGCGGGTAAGAAAATGGACTTTGGCGATGTTTGAAGGTGCAACAAAGGCCAGGTGGCCACGCGCCCAGGCGCCTTCTTCCGGTGTCTTGGATATTTGCATGACCGATTCGAGCAGGCTGTAAACACGAAACTTGGGAGCTGAGCCTGTGATGCGGGTGCATTCTTCCCAAATATGATCGCGAAGGGAATGGATGACCATTTCCTGGAGTAGATGTCCTGCCGATTCTACGGACAGGATGTCTTGGACAATCAGGCTTTGGGAAAGATGCGTCAGAGCGTATCCCAGCCAGCGGTAGACGGGGCCGGGCGAACAAAGATCTACCTGATGATCGGTAAACCACATCTGGTAGGAAACCCCTCGCGCACGGTGGCCGAGGCTTAACACCCCGCGCAGCTCCATACTGCGGCTCTGGGTTTGATCGAAAAAAGCCTGACCGGGTTCGGGGAGATTGCGACACCATTCGTCGGTGTCAATATAGTATTTCTTCAAGCTGGTTTTGTGTTCTTTGAGTAGGTCCTGAGGGTCAAGAATATGTAAGGGGTCTTCGGGATTGATCTTGTAAATGATGGCGACCCGGGAGGGTCCGGAGAACTTGCAGAGACCCAGGCGCAGCCCGTCCAAAACATAGTAAAGACACAACAGGTCGTGCCGGTTCGGCTTAATCGGTCTCGCAAGCAGTTCTCGTAGGGGCAATGACTCGAATATCCTGATATTTATAGTTTTATTTGTACTTCGGAGGATGCATGCTATGCTAAATAATGGAGCATGTCAATTTAATTTAACAGCCCGGAATCTATATGTCCCTGCGCAGATATTGTTGCCGGAGGTCTTCGGGAAACTTCTCGATAGCGTACCGGAGCATGGTTCCGGGCATCCGCCGGTAGTGTGCTTTCGTCAATATAATTGCCTATATCCGGTTGCTTCCGACAATAGCCGTAATTCTCATTATTTTTACCTTTTCTTCTCCACCTGCACACTGGTGACATAGATGATTTCACAGGCCCCGCGATCTGTGTCCGTCCGGGAAATGCTGCTCTTTAGTGATATGCCTTGCTCTTTATTGCGGCCTTCCACATTGACCAGGTAGCCTTCCAGGACGACCCGGTCATGAATACTGACTTGATCATCGACGATCTTCCGGATATTTTCGTTTGCGGGGATGATGTGGTTATTGGAACCGTGGGACATGGCGTAGTCGAAATCGACGGGGGGATCGTCTCCCTTTACCCGGAACCAGGCCATCCTGGTGCTGTCATGTTTTATGGACAGTTGTTTCATTACATGGGGATACGTCAGCATGCCCCACACCAATGCCAGATCGAAGGGCATGATCTCGGCCCCCCAGCCGCGGGTATATTTTCTTTTGGACATGACTTCCCCCGCAATCCGGTATGTCGCCACCGGTGTTATGGTCACGCTGCCACCGGCGATCTGCTTTTGATAAGTCGGCGTCGGATTGCAGGGTTCCTGGATCGGTTCCCGGAGGACATTGATAGCGGATTTACCACCCGAAGATACGGGGGGCGGCTTGTCACCGCAGGCCGTCAGCAGGAAAACAAAGGCAAGGCAAGCCAAAACAACCTTCAGCGTCGGCGGGACCCTTCTGATAATGGCAGGCATTACAATTTCCTCGCTTGCGCCGTCCTCTCCGGTTAACGACTACATGAAACCCATCCCCACCCCGGCCCTCATCTTGAAGGGGCGGGCGTTTCAGGAATTGTTGCGGACACGTCATGATAAGGCAGAGATTATTGCATCCGGCCCATTCCGTCAACAAGGAAATCGCCAATCAGGCAAAAACAGTTGTATTTACTTTTGCGTTATGACAAAGTAAATCCGTTTCTAAATCAAAGCGCTATCTTCGTTGGCATCGGCAATCGGCTCCTCGACGTATAAAAAATACGCCTGCGTCGCCTCTGCCTTGCCGCCTTGATTTCATCTTTGATTAAGAAACGGAATAATCTACATGTTGATGCCGCTTTTTCTGCCGGATGGGCATGAAGGGAACATAAGATGTCTTTGACGGAGGCGCCTGCAAATGATTGAATGTTTTCATCCATGTTCCTACCGGACGGCCATCGGCAATGCGCTCGCCGCTTTACAGAGTGAACACGTCACGGAGCGGATCTGGGCGCGGGATTACACGGTCTGGAAGCCTTCTCCCACCGAGATCTCCAATCGCTTGGGATGGCTGGAGAGTCCCTGGAACATGGGGGATCGCATCGCCGAGATTGACGCCGTTGTGGAAGCCGTCCGGCAGGATGGATACCGTCAGGCCCTCCTTCTCGGGATGGGGGGATCGAGCCTGGCTCCGGAGACCTTCCGGAAGGTGTTCGGCGTCAAGACAGGCTACCTGGAGCTTGCCATTCTCGACAGCACCGATCCGGCCACGGTCCTTTCCTTTGCCCGGAGTCTTGATCTCTCCCGGACCCTCTTCATTGTCTCCACCAAGTCCGGGGGCACCGTCGAGACCTTCTCTTTCATGAAATATTTTTATAACCAGGTCCTGACCGCCCTGGGCCAAAAAGAGGCGGGCCGCCATTTTATCGCCATTACCGATCCTGGCAGCGGGATCGCCGACTGGGCGGAGCGACTTGATTTCCGTCATACTTTCCTGAACGACCCGGACATCGGGGGGCGATTTTCGGCCCTGTCCTGTTTCGGTCTTGTCCCCGGTGTCCTCATTGGTATGGACATCGGGCGTCTCCTCGCCTTCGCCCGCGCAGAGGGGGAAAGAGAAAAAGCGCCGAGTTTTGATAAGTCTGCGGCCTTCAAGGGCGGGCACAAAGAAGAAGGGAAAACATCTCCTCCGGAGGGAGGTCAGAAAAATTGCGATGATCATCCGGGAGAGATGGTTATTAGCGCTGCCCTGCTGGGTGCGGTCCTGGGAGAGCTGGCAAAGGCGGGACGGGACAAGGCTACTTTCTTCTTATCCCCAAAGATCGAGAGTTTTGGTGCCTGGCTGGAGCAACTTATTGCGGAAAGTACGGGCAAGGATGGCCAGGGCGTTCTACCCATTATCGGGGAGGCGCCGGGACCACCGGAGGTATACGGCGACGACCGGGTTTTCATCGATGTAAGCATTGGGGAGGACAACCGGCACAATAACATGTTGGCGGCGCTCCGCCAGGCCGGTCATCCTGTCATGGAGCTAGCGATGGAGGAACCTTATGCCCTGGGGGGACAGATTTTTCGCTGGGAAATGGCGACCGCCGTCGCCGGGCAGCGGTTGGGAATCAACCCCTTTGACCAGCCCGATGTTGAGGCCGCCAAGGTTCTGTCCCGGCAAATGGTAGCCGCTTACCGGGACCGGGGAAAGCTCCCGGAAGAGACGCCGGTCTGGTCTTCAGAATCCATGGATGTTTTTGGA
>JANXZC010000122.1 GCA_025355725.1 Syntrophus sp. (in: bacteria) | reverse complement strand
AGACATTTAGCGCTAAATGTCTATTAGTAAGTCTGACCCCGTATTATTTTTATACAGGCCTCTGCCACATCGTCTGCAGCCCGGAAGTTTCCTAAAGCCTTAGATCTTTTACTCATATCATAAATTGCAGCCGGATTACCGATAAGTCTTTCAATCGTATCCGCCAGATGACGGCCGGACAGATCCTTTTCCTGGATCATGATTGCGGCCTGGGCTTGGACGAGGATCTCGGCGTTCTTTGTCTGATGATCATGAATGGCAAAAGGAAAGGGAACGAAAATCGCCGCCTTGCCCATGGCGGTAATCTCGGCAACCGAGGTGGCGCCAGCCCGGCAGATTAAAAGATCCGCTTCCTGATAGGCCTTTGCCATGTCCATGATAAAGGGATGGACTTCGGCGTTCATATCAAGCCTCATATAGGCGTCCCTGATTTCCTGGACATCCTTTTCCCCCGTCTGGTGAACGAATTTTAGTTTCTCCCTTGAGCTCCCCAATTCGGCGGCGGCAGCCAGGACGGCCATATTGATTGCATGGGCGCCCTGGCTGCCGCCGAAAATGAGAATCTGAAAGGGCTCTTCCTCCATCTTCTTAAGCATTTCCGGGGCGGTGGCAAAGGAAGCGCGGATCGGATTGCCTGTGACCGCGCTCTTTGTTTCGGGAAACCACTGCCCCCGGTCCGGAAAGGAGAGAAATATTTTATCAACAAACTTACTTAAAATGCGATTAGTCACTCCGGGCAGGGCGTTCTGCTCGGCGATGGCTGTCTTTATCCCCATAAAATGGGCGGTCAGAACTGCCGGTCCGGACGCATAGCCGCCCACGCCAATGGCGACATCGGGAGAATACCTGCTGATTATCTTATATGCCTGCATCATGCTTCCCGGTATCTTGAATGCGGCCCCCATGGATCTTTTCCATGAACGGCCCTTGATTCCCTCGATATCCAGGGTTTCCAGAGAGTATCCCAGGTCTTTAAGAACACGCTTCTCCAAACCCCGGTCGGTGCCCACAAAGAGGACCTCATTTCCTCTGTCCTTTCTCAGAAAGGCCTCGGCGATGGCAATGCCCGGAAAAAGATGGCCCCCGGTCCCTCCCCCTGCGATCATCATCTTCACTGGCCCCTCCTGATTCCACAGCCGCTTCTCACGTTACTTTTCATGGGCCGATATATTCAACAGGATGCCCACCATTGTGAGGCTCATAATCAGGGACGTCCCCCCATAGCTCAGGAAAGGAAGGGCAAGTCCTTTCAGGGGAATGAGTCCCATAACGCCGGCGATATTTATAAATGCCTCCAGGGCGATGACCATGGTCAGACCAGATGCCAGGAGGGTGCTGAACATGTCCGGGGCTTTAAAAGCGATAAAGAAACCACGAACCACAAAAACAACGAACAGGAAGATGACAATTGCCACGCCGATGAAACCGCTTTCTTCGGCAATAACGGAAAGGATGAAATCAGTATGCGGTTCGGGCAGGTAAAAGAGTTTCTGCCTGCCATCCCCCACGCCCACGCCGCCGATCCCCCCGGACCCGAAAGAGATGAGGGACTGGATGATCTGAAATCCCGAATGGAGGGGATCTTTCCAGGGATCCATAAACGTCATGAGCCGCTCTACCCGGTAGCTCTTGTAGAAGAGCAGAAACACTCCGACCGGGATGAGCATGGCCACGAGCCCGGCAAGGTATCTGACCCTGCTGCCGGAAAGGTAGAGCATGAGCATCAGAATAACGGTGATAATCACTGCGGTGCCAAAATCGGGCTCGATCACAATCAGTCCCACCATAAGCATGGTAATTGCCAGGGGGATGACGATCCCGCGCATTAATTCCTTGAGATGATCGGCCTTGCGGGTCAGGAAGTGGGCAAGAAAAAGTACGGTGGCAATTTTGACCATCTCCGATACCTGGAAGGAAAAAAAGCCCAAATTCAACCACCTCGAGGCGCCGCCAACCCGTACGCCAACCTTGGGGATCAGCACCAGGGTGAGGAGGAACAGGGAGATGATAACACCGGGATAGGCGAATTTCTTCAATTCTTCGTACGGTATTCTCGTCATCAGGATCATTGTCCCCAGACCGAGGAGGACGAAGAACAACTGTTTCTTGAGAAAAAACTGTCCGTCCTTGAATCGTTCCATGGCCATAATGGAACTGGAGCTATAGATCATTACGGTACCGACGGTCACCAGAATGAGGGTAACGATGAGGAGAATGATATCCGGACTTCTGCGGGTGGTATCAAACTTAATCATGATGAACTCTTAAAAGTTTAAAAATGGTCATAATCGACGGCTTCGTAAAAAAGTTCGCAGGCAAGGCGCGCAAATCCTGAGGAATGAGGCGTACTTGTCGTACGCCGCAGTGACGAAGGATGCAGCGCAACGCAGCATCCGGACTTTTTGCGAAGCCGTCAATCATGAGTGAGCGCCTTTACCTTATCTTTAAAAAACTGTCCCCGGGCCTTGTAGTCCCGGAACTCATCAAAACTGGCGCAGCCTGGGGAGAGAAGGATAACATCTCCCGCTGCGGCTGCGGCAATAGCGGTCTCAATACCTGCTTGCAGGGTGGGGCAATGATGCGTCCCGACGATCCCGCCGATAATGGAGCCGATGGCATCCCTTGCCTCACCGAAAAGGATCAGCCCCTTCACCTTTTCTTTGAGGATGGGGATGAGAGCCTTGAAATCCCCTTCCTTATCCCGACCGCCCATGAGCAGAACAACCGGCTTGGAGAAGGTTTCGAGGGCCCGATAAACGGCATCGACGTTGGTCCCCTTGGAGTCGTCATAGAAGGATATTCCGCGATACTCTCCCACGTATTCAATGCGATGGGCAATGCCGGGGAAGCTTTCCACGGCGGCAATTATCGCCAGGGGGTCACAACCGCAGCTTCTGACGGCCATGATGGCTGCCATGATATTTTCGACATTATGCCGTCCGGGTATCTTCACCATGTCGAGGGGATAGGTTTCTCTCTCCAGTGGGGAAGGAGCGAACACCAGACGGCAATCGTCGCTGTAGATACCCTGGGAGACAACCCGGGTGCTGCTGAAAAGTAGAGTCCGGGCGGCTAATCGTTTCTGAAGCCCTTCCGTTCCGGCGTCATCGGCATTCAGGATCGCTACGTCGTTTGCAGATTGGTTCACAAAGATACGTTCCTTTGCCAGGCGATACGCAGCAAAAGAACCATGATAATCGAGATGATCGCTGGTCACATTCAAAAGGATCGCCACGGTGGGATGGAAACTTTCCGTCCATTGCAGTTGGAAACTGCTTACCTCGATAACGGCATAATCATCCTCCTGGGGACCGTCCACATAGCCGATGAGGGGGGCGCCGATATTCCCTCCTACAAATGCCTTTTTGCCGCTCTCGGCCAGGATATGACCGATCAGAGCGGTGGTCGTCGTCTTGCCGTTGGTGCCGGTAATGGCAATCATCGGGGGTTTGAGAAAACGGCCGGCAAGCTCAATTTCACTGAGAACCGGGATTCCCTGCCGGACTGCTTCCATGAGAATGGGGTTGGCCGGCGGCACCCCGGGAGAGGGAATGACGAGCTCTACTCCCCTGAGAATACCGGGATCATGGGGAACAATCCTTGCCGCCCGCAGGTTAGCGCCTAAGGGGGAGACTGGTTTCTCGTCCGTCGCAATCACCCGCGCCCCGCGGTTCAACAGAAATTCCGTTGTTGCCAGCCCGGTTTTGGCCATCCCGATGACAGCGATATTTTTTCCTCTCAGGTCCATGAAGCTTACCTACCTCAATTTCAGGGTGCTCAGGGCCACCAGGGCCAGGAGGATGGAAATGATCCAGAAACGGACGATGACCTTGGGTTCCGCCCATCCCTTGAGTTCAAAGTGATGATGAAGGGGGGCCATCCGGAAAATCCGCTTTCCCTTGGAAATCTTGAACCAACCCACCTGGAAGATGACGGAAAAGGTTTCCAGGACAAAGATTCCGCCCACGATGGCCAGGAGAATCTCCTGTTTGGTCAGAAGGGCCAGAGTTCCCAGGGCGCCTCCCAGGGACAGGGCCCCTACATCCCCCATAAATACCTGGGCGGGATAGGTGTTATACCAGAGAAAGCCGAGACCGGCCCCGACCATGGCGCCGCAGAAGATCGCCAGTTCGCCCGTTCCGGACACGTAGGGGATTTGAAGATAGGTGGCGATCTTGACATTTCCGGCGAAGTAGGCAAAAAACAGATAGGTCATGAAGCAAATGATGATCGGGCCAATGGCGAGTCCGTCCAGACCATCGGTGAGGTTAACGGCATTGGCGGCACCGACAATGATAAAAGTAGCAAGCAGGATATACGCCCAGCCCAGATTGGGCAGGACGGTTTTGAAAAAAGGGATGGTAACATTGGATGTGAATCCCGGTTTCATGTACAGGACGATGCTGACAAACAGGGCAATGGAAATCTCAGCTCCCAGCCTTGCCTTTCCCGAGATGCCACGGCTGTTCTTTCTGGTTATTTTCCAGTAATCGTCCACGAATCCGATCAATCCGAAACTGACGGTGACAAGGATAACCAGCCAGATGTACCAGACGGTAAGATTGGCCCACATGAGGGTAGAAATCACGACGGAAAAGATGATCAGGAGGCCCCCCATGGTAGGGGTTCCCTGCTTCACGAGATGGCTGTCGGGGCCGTCTTCCCGGATCGACTGGCCGATCTGGAGTTCCTGGAGTCTGCGGATAAGCCAGGGGCCGAGGATAAAACAGATCACCAGGGCTGTTATCGCCGCATAAATCGTTCTGAACGTAATGTAGCGAAATACATTGAATGAGGAGAAGGTTGTATGCAGTGGATACAGGAGATGGTAGATCATCGGCGCCCCCTCCCGACCTGACTGACAATCATTTCCACGATGGTTTCCATCTTCATTCTTCGAGAACCCTTAACTAGGATCCAGTCGCCATCCTTGACGTAGGAAAGAACGGCGCTGGTAATCTCTTCCGGATCCTCCCGGAGGATGACCGATGATGTCGGCAAACCTTTTTTCGAGGCCCCTGCTGCCGTCGCCCCGGCGAGCCTTCCCCGAAGATAAACCCTGTCCACTCCGGTGTCTGCCAGAAGGCCCCCGATTTTTTGATGCCAGATCTCCTCTTCATCCCCCAGCTCGAGCATGTCCCCCAGGACAACAACACTGCGACCCTTTCCTTTGAGATTACTGAGGGTCTTGAGCGCTTCCCCCACGGAAGAAGGATTGGCGTTGTAAGTGTCGTTGATCACATAGGCCCCGTTGTTCAAGGGGAGAACTTCCATCCGTCCCGAAACGGGAGAAAAGCTGTTCAGTCCCCGGCCAATGTCCGCTATTGTCGCGCCGGCGGCCCAAGTTGATGCGGCGGCAGCAAGGGCGTTCATGACCTGATGTTCCCCCGCAATGGGCATGCTTACTTCCTGATGTGCATCCCCAACATGCAGGGTAAAGCTGGTTCCCCGATCATGGCGATAAGTTATTTTCTCGGCGTGTACATCGGCGCCTTTTTTTAAACCGAAAGAGATACTTCGACCTGTCCAGCCGTCCCCGTACTTACTGAGGAACTGATCGTCATGGTTGATAATAATAGTTCCCTCGGGGGGCATGTTTAAAAACAGGTCCTTTTTTTCTTCCGCAACCCCCGCGATACTTGTAAAACCCTCCAGATGGGCAGGGCCGATATTGGTAATCAAACCAATCTCCGGCGCGGCAATCCTGGTCAGCCTGGCGATTTCACCGTGCTGATTTGTCCCCAACTCCAGAATGGCCGCGGTATGGTCATGTTTCAGGTTAAAGATGGTCAGGGGAAGTCCGATAAGATTGTTAAAATTCCCTTCCGTTTTCAGGCAATTTCTGCCCCTGCCCAAAATTGCCGCCGCCATTTCCTTGGTCGTGGTTTTTCCTGAAGAGCCCGTGATGGCGATGATCGTGGGCGAAAATTTCCGGCGCCAGAAGTGGGCCAGGTCTCCCAGGGCTTGCAGGGTATCGCCTACCAGAATCACGGGAAGATCTTTCGACCCCTTTTCGATCCGTTGGTGAATGAGCAAGCCGGCAGCGCCCTTCTTAATGGCCTGATCAAGATAATGATGTCCATCGAAGCTTTCTCCCTGTAAGGCAACAAAAAGATTGCCGGGCGAGCACTGACGGGAGTCAGTGGTAACCCCTTCAAACAGGATGTCATCCTGAACAGAACCGCCCAGGAGAGAGCCTCCTGTTGCGGAGAGGACGTCATGAAGGTCGAACAGCGGACCGGTCTTCATGGCAGGCTCCTCTTTTCGTCCCTGATCCTGGTCAGGGCATCCCTGGCAACAAGGCAATCGTCAAAAAAGAGACGTTCCGCACCGACGAGCTGGTAATCTTCATGTCCCTTGCCGGCGATGAGCACGATGTCGCCTTTTTCGGCGATCCCAATAGCTTTTTCAATGGCCGTTCTGCGGTCAGGGATGACGGTGTAGCCCTTCTCCGTGAGCTTGTTTTGCATTTCTTCCGCTGCGTATTTTCTGATCCCGTTCTTAGGGATGCCTTTTTCTATTTCTTCAAGAATATCGAGAGGGTTTTCTGATCTGGGGTTATCTGAGGTCAGGATCGTTAGATCACTCAAGGTCACTGCCGCCCTGCCCATAAGGGGCCTCTTGCCCCGGTCCCGGTCACCGCCGCAGCCGAAGACGGTGATGATACGGTTTCTTTGAAAGGATGATAGATTCTGAAGGACCTTCTCCAGGGCGTCTTCCGTGTGGGCGTAGTCCACAAAGACATCCGGTTCTCCGGGCAGATTTACCCTTTCGAGACGTCCGGGAACATTGCGAAGGTTGCCGATGCCGGCAATTACATCCTTTTCCGTGATTCCGAGAGCGAGGGCGCCTGCCGCCGCTGCCAGGATATTGTAGAGATTGTGCCGTCCGATGAGAGAAGATAATATACGGGAGGCGCCACCATCGCCACCCCAACAAACCAGGGCTTCCGTTTCCTGGGGCGTAAGGATGAAGCTTTCGACGTGGATATCACCTGGCGCTTCGACACCAAAGCTCCAGGCCGGTAGTGTTACCTCGTTTAGCAATCTTCTTCCCCAGGGATCATCCCGGTTGACGATCATCCGGATGGGGCGACCCTTTTGCGACAGGGGAAGAACATTGGCAAAGAAGCGCTTCTTGGCCGAAAAATACCTTTCCATGTCCCCGTGATAGTCCAGATGGTCCTGGGAAAGATTGGTGAAGATTCCCAGATCAAAATCACAGTCGTCGACCCGCTGCAAATCTATGGCATGAGAAGAAACTTCGGCGATGACATGGCTGACCCCGGCATCGACCATTTGCCGAAGGATGCGCTGCATGTCAAATGATTCGGGCGTCGTATTCGGAGCCGGCATAACCGTGCCGCCGTACCGGTAATTCACCGTTCCCAGGACGCCCGGGTTGAAACCGGCGGCCTTGATAATGGATTCCAGGATATAGGTGACCGTCGTTTTCCCGTTGGTTCCGGTCACGGCAATCAGACAAAGTCCAGCGGAAGGATGGCCAAAATAATTCTTTCCCAGAACACCGAGAATACGACGGCTGTCGCCGACCTGAATTGCCGTAATTCCGGCGGGAGGGGTGAAATTACGCTCATGAAGTATGAAACGCGCTCCCCTGTCCAAGGCTTCAGGGATGAAATGATGTCCGTCTGTCTTCAGCCCGGGGATGGCCACGAACAGACTATTCTCTCCACATTTTCGCGAATCATAGCAGATCGAAGATACCTGTCCGTGGGCATTGCCATGAAGCTTCTGTATCTCGATGTCCTGAAGAATATTTGAGAGTTGCACGCTTACCCCTTATTGCCCCGTTTGAAAGGTGATGGTACAGGATCGGAAAGAGCTCAGAGGAACCCCCGGCAGGGGTGCCTGAGCTACTGCCCAGCCATTGCCCACCACCTTTATTTCGATGCTCTTTCCTTTCGCTTTTCTCAGAGCATCCCGTATCGTCAACCCCCGGAAGTCAGGCATCATAGCTTCCTGCGATTCGTTTTCCATTCCTTCCGAATTGGGAATTGCGGGGGGAGTGGATACAAGTTGCAAAGTTTCTTTCTTGGGGACAATGACTCTTTCCTCAATGGCATTCTGATCCCGGATATTGGTCTTGTAACTATTCAGGATCTGCTCGCCAATTTTTTTGAAAACCGGCGCCGAAGCAACGCCTCCCCACTTGTCCCGCTGGGGTTCATCGAGAACTACGATAATGGCGATCTGGGGTGCTTCCGCCGGGAAGAAGCCCATGAAAGAAGTCCTCACCCGTTCCGATGAATAGACATGACGGGCGAAGTCAAATTTTTGGGATGTCCCTGTCTTGCCGGCGACATTTACATTTTCAATGCGTGCCCTTTTCCCGGTGCCGTCTTCCGCTCCTACAACATCCGTCATGATGGAAGCTATACGCTTTGCCGTGGCCGGCGATACGACTTTTCTGACTATGGTAGGACGGAACTCCCTGATGATCTGGCCTTTACGGTCAACGATCCCCTTGATGACATAGGGCTTCATCAGCACGCCATCGTTGGCGATGGCGGAAAGGGCCGAGATGAGTTGGATGGGGGTAATGGATATCCCCTGCCCAAAGGCGATTCTGGTGAGATCCACCCTCGTCCAGTTCTGATGGGGGCGGAGTAGACCCGCCGCCTCGCCGTTCAGGTCGATCCCGGTTTTGCTTCCAAAACCGAACTTGGTAATATAGGAGTAGAATTTTTCCCCTCCCATACGCTCGGCAATCTTCGCAGATCCAATATTACTGGAATATTTGATAACTTCACGAACCGTCAGATAGCCGTGACGCTTTTTCTGGGCTTCGTGGATAACCTTGTTGGCAATAACGTAACTGCCATTCTCACAGAAAATACGGTCCGTTTCCTTAACGGTCTTCTCTTCGAGGGCCGCAGCGACCAGAAAAGGCTTGAATGTCGATCCAGGATCGTAATTATCTGTTATTGCTTTATTTTTTCCGGTGGCGGGACCCCCGCTGGTGGAATAATTGGGATCAAAGCTCGGCTCATTTGCCAGGGCGAGGATTTCCCCCGTCCTGGGGTCCATGACGATGGCGTAACCGCCTTTTGCTCCCTTATCGGTTACGGCTTCCTTCAACTGTGTTTCCACCAGGTGCTGGATGCGGCTGTCGATGGTCAGGATCAAGTGGTAGCTGGACGTCTGTTCCGCCGCAGCTTTATCAATCTGGGGCTGGAGCTTTTTCCCTTTGGCATCGCGAACCCAGGCAAGCGTTTCAGGAACGCCCTTGAGATAGTCCTCGTATTTAAGTTCCAGCCCTTCAAGCCCTGTGGAATCAAGCCCTACAAAACCAAGAAGATGGCCGGCAAGTTCTCCATTGGGGTAAAAACGCTTTGGCTCCTTGACCAGAAAGACCCCCTCCACATTTAAGGCTTCCACTTTCCTGGCCTGTTCGGGGGGTATCCTTCTGGCCAGCCAGCAGAAATTCTTGGTGCTGGAGATTTTCTTAATGATGGTTTGTCGGTCAAGTCCGATCAGGGGGGCAACTTTATCAGCCGCATCTTGGGGATTTCTTATTTTTGAAGGATCGGCACAGACCGAATCGGCCATCACACTGGCAGCGAGTTTTTCACCATTGCGATCGAAGATGATACCTCGCTCCGGCTGGATCTGCAGGGTCTTGACGTGCTGTTTGGTTGCCAGGGTCTTTAATGTCTGGCCGGAGAGGACCTGTAACTGAAAGGCGCGGGTGATCAGGGCGATGAACAGGACCAGGAAAAAAACCAATAAGGTCACAATTCGAAACTTAAGCCATTTTTTTTCTTCCCGCATAATCCATACCAAGCTAAAACTTATTTAATTATAACGACCTGTTCCTTGTCAGGATGGGTCATCTGCAGCTTCTCCATGGCTATCGCCGCGATGCGTTGTGGAGATTTTAAGGTGGCAATCTCTACTTTCAGCTTTTTCTGTTCGTCCATCATCCGTTCTTTGCGGCTGATTTCTTCGGCAATCTGGTATTCCAGCTTCGTCATCTGGAGATGGGAGGCGACGTAACAAAGGAGCACGGACATGAGCGCCAGGGCGGCTACGATGTAGATGGAGTATTTAATCTCTCCGGTTTTTTTGTGCTCCTCTTGAACATTTCCCTTGAGGGCTTCACTGACAGCCATCTTTCATATCCTTTCAGCGGTGCGAAGTTTGGCGCTTCTTGCCCGTGGATTATCTGAAATTTCTGCATCTGACGGCGTAACGGGCCGACGGTAAACAACCCTGGCCTTTGACTGTCTTTGGCAATTGCAAATAGGGATGTCGTGCGGGCAGATACAGGCATTTTCGTAGGAACGAAAAGAGTTTTTTACCATCCTGTCCTCCAGGGAATGGTAGGAAATGACAGAAAACCGGCCGCCTGTGTGGAGCCGGTCGATCCCATCAGTGAGGGCGGTCTGGAGGCTGGATAATTCCTTGTTGACGGCAATACGAAGGGCCTGAAATGTCTTTGTAGCCGGATGCAACCGGTGTCCATGGAGTTTCTTTGGGATTACCGACAAAATTATGCTCGCCAATTCAGTTGTGGTTTCAATATTTTTTGTTTTTCGTTCCCCAACTATGGCCCTGGCAATTCTCCTGGCCATAGTTTCTTCGCCGTATTCCCGGATGATCTTCGCTAACGAGGATTCCGGAAGGGTGTTTACAAGGGTATAAGCACTCGTTTGTTGAAGGCAATTCATTCGCATGTCTAAAAGGGCCTCCTTCGAGAAACTGAATCCCCTCTCCGCCGCATCCAGCTGATGAGACGACACCCCTAAATCCAGGAGGATGCCATCAACATGGTCAACGTTCAGGCCGACCAAGATATCGCCAATGTCGGCAAAATTTCCCCTGGCCAGTGTAAATCTGCCACCGAAGGGGTTTAATCGCCTGTCGGCTTCGTGGAGAGCGTCTTCATCGGCGTCGATGCCTATCAACAAGCCATCCGGTGCGCTTTCCTGAAGGATTTCAATTGCATGTCCTGCGCCACCCACGGTCCCGTCTACATAGACCCCTCCCGCCTTGCAACCAAGGGAGGCGATGACTTCTCTGAGGAGGACCGGTTTGTGAAAAAACCCCATTTCATGGTTCCCTATCAAATTCCCAAGTTTGCCATGTAGTCCATATAGTCTCCCGAATCATCGCTCTGATCGCCCATTCTCTTCATCTCGCCCTCGAAACGTTCCTTGCTCCAGATTTCAACATTGCGAAGCATCCCAACCAGCACGATGTCTTTCTCCAATTTCGCGTACTCTCTAAGATTGGGCGGGACGAGAACACGTCCCTGGCTGTCTATGGTACAATCTACGGCGCTGGACATGAAAAAACGCTGGAAATCGCGCACCTGTCTGCGAAGGATGGATTGGTGCCAGACCTTCTCTTCGATAATCTCCCACTCATTTTGAGGAAAGACCATGAGATAGTCATTCATTTTGGTGATGACCATTTGGCCGTTGCTTTTTTCGGCAAAGACCTCTCTTAGCTTAGAGGGAAAAATGACTCTTCCCTTGTCATCTATGGTGTGGTAATATTGTCCCCTAAATACAGACATCGACGCTCTTCCTCCACAATACTCCACTTCGCTCCACGTGGTGCACTATAAATGAGGCGCCTCAGGTTTGTCAAGGAAATTTTATTATTTTTTCCTTAGGATTTGGTACTTTGAAACGGCTTGATGGTGGGCAATCAGGGTCAAGGAAAACTGGTGGGATCCATTGTTGTTTGCTACAAAATACAGATAATCTACTCTTGCCGGATAAAGGGCCGCCGTTAGTGAGTCGATATCGGGGTTGGCAATAGGTCCCGGCGGCAGTCCCTTATTACGGTAGGTATTGTGCGGTGTGTCCCTCAATAGATGGCTTTTTCTTATTTTACCGTCAAAATCATCGAGATTATAGACAGCGGTAGGATCGCTTTGCAGTTTCATTCCTTTTTTCAAACGATTGTGGAATACCGCTGAAACCAGAGGCTTTTCATCCTTGAACCCCGTTTCTTTCCCAATGAGGGAGGCAAGAGTGACGACCTCCGTGATGGTCATTCCCATTGCTGCCGCCCGCTGGCGCATGTCCGGGGTAAATCTTTTCCAGAACTGCTGGTTCATGATCTGGATGATTTCTTTTGATCCCATGGAGCGGTCAAGCTTGTATGTCTCCGGATAGAGGTATCCTTCCATGGTTTTCCCGGGGACGTTAAGTGTCTTCACGAAGTTCTGATCAAAGGCCAGCTTCAGAAATGCTTTTTCAGGAACTAATTTATTTGCGGCCAGACGGGCGGCAATTTCTCTGACCGTGAAATCCTCCGGGATGGTTATCCGATAGAACTTAGTGTCTCCCTTAACCAATTTATCAATGATATCAGCAGGTGACATCGCACCAGAAAACTCATATTCCCCGGCCTTGATCTGCCTGACTGCGCCTTTCATAATGGCCAGTGTATAAAAAAATGGTTTGTTTCCAATGAGTCCGGCATTGTCAAGAATATCAATAATTTTAAAAAATCCTGTCCCGCGGGGGATATCAATCAGGATCGTTTTTGATGATGGTCCTACGGGTTGATTGGCGAAGTTGACAAAAACCAGGCTGCTCAAAATGAGCAGTCCAAGAATGAATAAAATCGCCGGTTTGCTGTATAAGATACGAAACAGTTTCATGACTAATGCGAGTTAATCGGTTTGCCGGGAAGGGATTGACTTCAGATAATCCTGAAGGATAATGCTGGCCGCAAGTTTGTCCACAACTTCCCTTCTTTTCTCTCTTTTCATATGAGAACGCATGAGGATTTCCTCCGCTTCCTTTGTTGAAAATGCTTCATCCCAGCAGATAACTGGTAACTGCAGGTGCAACGCAAGGATTGCCGCAAAGCGATTGACTTTTTGACACTGAATGCCCTCGGCGCCGTCCAGCCGGACCGGATAACCAATAACAATCCTTTCGGGGCAATATTTTTTTACAAGTGCGGTGATAGATTCTAAATCTTTTTGCCTGTTTTTCCTCACGACCACGGCGACAGGCTGGGCGATCATTCCCATTTCATCCGATACGGCAACCCCAATCCGTTTCTCACCGTAATCGAGACCGATAATTCTCATCACATGACTCCATCAAGGCCAATTTTATTATATGGTTATGCTTTTTTTTTCAAGATAAATTATCCTTTCGTCATTTCTCCTTGACATTTCAGGCCCCCCTTATATAATCCCTCGCCAAGCCGGAGTGGTGAAACTGGTAGACGCCTACGGACCGATCCATCCGAATATGGCGCTCACGGAGTACACGGCGCGCGTCCTCCGAGATGACCCCAGAAAGTACCACCACCGGTAGTTCGCATACGCCCGCCGGCTCCCAGGCCAGAATGCGACGCCTGGGCACCAACGGGTCGCATTCTGCGGCTAGTTTCAGCAGCTCACGAATCTTCTTGGCATCCGTCATCGTTCGTCCTCAGTCTTATAAACTACCTCTCCCTAGAGGGGCCTTGTGGTTGAGATCCGAGGACCTGTCCCACTTTCCTGCTTCTACGAGGTGTCCTAAGGCGACAAGAACTCTCCACAGGCTGAACCGATGGTTTCCAACGGCTTTTGATAATCTTAGAGGCATTCGTATCGGCATGCTCACAGTGACCACAAGCAGTGCAACAGAAGACCTCTCCTTTGCGGGACCTGGGATCAATGCACCCACAAGCCGAGCACGTCTGGGACGAGTAGGCTGGATAGACTTCCGCCAACTGGCCTCCCGCCCACGAGAGCTTATACTTGAGGAACTGGGACAATAGACCCCACCCCTGGTCGAGGATACTTCTGGCGAGGCCTCGGTTGGCCTTCACCATGTTGCCGATACGGAGATCTTCAATAACTACCGTGCCGTGGTTCTTGGCATAATAGTGACTGAGTTGGTGACAGAAATGTTCCCGTTGCCTCCTGACTTTCCGGTGCAGGTTGGCAACACTAGCCTTCGCTTTCTCCCTGTTCTTCGATCCTTTCTTCCTTCTGGAAACTGTACGTTGTGCACGTGCGAGGCGTTTGAGGGCCTTGCCGTAGAAGCGTGGACTCTTGAAGAGCAGACCATCCGAATCGGCAATGACGTTCGTGACACCACGATCGATGCCAACGATAGGTTCAGTTTTAGGAACCGGAGCAGCAATCTCGACCTCACACTGGATCGATGCAAACCACTGATTGCCGTCCCTCTTGAGGGTGCAGGTCTTTGGCTTACCGGCAAGTAGACGGTGAATCACGGCTCGAAGGTTCCCGAGCTTAGGAAATCGGATCAAGTTCCCATCGAGTCGCCAAGCCTTCGGGTGTGGCTCGCAGCAACTCAGGAAGTCCCTTCCCTTTTTCTTCCACCGCGGAGCCTTGGCGATACGTTTGAAACACCTCTGCCAAGCCTTATCGAGTTCGACGAGTAGTTGGGCACAGACGTTCCTGGGAACATCGGATAGCCACGGTAGTTCTTTGCGAAGCTCCGTAAGTTCTAGCATCTGATCGAACGCGGACGGGTAGATCCGTTCACCTTTGGGGCGGTCAAGACCGAGAAGGCGTTGTTCCAGCGCTAGGTTCCAGAGGAACCTGAGAGCGCGCTCCCAACGATCGAACCTCTCAATCTGAGAGGCCGTCGGATAGACGCGGTAGCGGAAGGCCTTGCTTGTGACCACGAGAGACATTGTACTGTTGGTCTAGCTTGCTGTCAAGGGACTTTCGCACGGGTACATTCCCGACGAGGAATTTGTTGCTTTGCTGGAGTCCACCAACACCGAGGGGAGCGGTTCCTCCCTGCCCTGAAGGACGGGGTTTCCCCGCTGAGATCCGATGAATGCGGGTACTGGCCAACCGTTGGGGAAGTAGCTCGGCTT